>JAJQCL010000154.1 GCA_021202715.1 Lachnospiraceae bacterium | reverse complement strand
AAGCGGGAAGCTCTGCGGGGCGTCCTGGCGCAGGATCCACGGCCTCCTTATCAGAGAGACAGCCAGCGGATCTATGGGATGACCTTCGCCGGATTGGAGGTGCGCTTCCGGGTAGACGGGAAACGTCTGACGGTCTGTGAGATTCAGATCGGATGACACTACGGATTTCAAGGTCATAAATCTGAATGCGAGCATTCAATTCATGACTTTGAAACCCTGGTGTAATCAAAAAACGAATTGTGAACAAGCCGAAAAGACAGATTTAAAGAAATTTTTCGAAAAAAATTTAAAAAACTGCTTGACAGATAAAAGGTGTTCTGATAGAATAAGGACAACAGATAAAGAACATCTGACAAGGAGCCGAATCGGACATGGGTGACGAGAAAGCCGATGTGAGAGGACTCAGAGGTCAACTGCGAGGGCTGGTTCATACGAAGACGAAGAGATCAGCGAGGGACAGATGATCATTGAGATCAATTCCGAGGGGATGCAGACCGGTGGATGAATTTTCGACAGGAGGTAACTCCCATGGACACGTCAGAAAGAACTTTTCAGTATGAGGGTGGTCTTGCCTGACCAATTCCCTGTATGAAGACCCTTCATTGGATAGAAGAAATGTCCGATTTTATGAGGCGCGAACGCATCGGAACACAGAAGGGTGATCGAACAGGCAAGCTCATATTGAGGGGATGACCACAGCGAATCCGGAAAGTCTCCGGACTGTGTAAAGAAACAGCCGCGAAGCAGATCGAAGGATTCGACATCATGAGATGAACAGATCGTAACATTCATAACGGAAGACAGTAGAAGCGGGAGACAGGGACAGATTCTATTTGGTATTTGGACAGGAAGAAAAAGCAGAGTTGTCATCCGTAAGCAGGGAATGGAGTGTTCATCGTGTTGGGGAATCAGAAGCCAGCCGATTTAAAATAGCAACCTCGAATAAACGACGACTATTTAGATAAGGAGGCGGGCCCCGAGCCCACAGGAACTATAAAGGATAACAGAAACGGGCTGTCAGAGTACAGCCCGTTTTTTCTGCGAAAAAGAGATAAATAAATCTGAAAAGGAGCGGGAAACAATGCGTGCAGTTGTGACAAGAGTGACGGAGGCTTCGGTTTCCATCGAGGGAGAAGTAAGAGGACAGATCGGACAGGGATTTCTGGTTCTGCTGGGTGTGGCTCCGCAGGATACGGAGGCCCAGGCGAAGCGGCTGGCGGACAAGATCTGTGCGCTGCGGGTTTTCTCAGACGAGGAAGAGCGGATGAACCGGAATCTGGCGAGCGTGGGCGGCGAGATCCTCGTGGTCTCTCAGTTTACTCTGTTTGCCAACTGTAAGAAGGGAAACCGTCCCAGCTTTGTGAAGGCAGCAGGGCCGGATGTGGCGATCCCCATGTACGAGAGATTCATGGAGCTGTGCCGGGACCATGGATTCCATGTGGAACACGGAGAGTTCGGGGCGATCATGCAGGTGGCCTCCGTCAACGACGGACCGGTGACCATCGTGATGGATACGGATGAGCTGTAAAATGAACGGATATGTCCGCTGACGATGCAGATTGCATGTGAGTATGCAATCTGCATCGTCGCTGTCAGGGACTTTTATAGTAAGTTTTTCTGGGCAGAGACAGGCGAATGTGGTATAGTGGAATGAGTGAGGAACTCAAAAGTATAAGTGCACGGATATCCGCAGAGAGCTTTTGAGGGAATCTGTGGTATCGAAGGATGACCAATGAAAAAATGTACCGACGAAAGCGAGGTAACCACATGGAGAACGTAACGATTTTGACACATCCGCTGATTCAGCACAAGATTTCCCGGCTGCGCGATAAGAACACCGGAACCAATGAATTCCGGGCGCTGGTGGAGGAGATCGCCATGCTCATGGGCTTTGAGGCGCTGAGCGACCTGCCGCTGCATGATGTGGAGGTTGAGACGCCGATCGAGACCTGCCAGACGCCGATGCTGGCCGGACGGAAGCTGGCTGTGGTGCCGATTCTCCGGGCCGGTCTGGGCATGGTCAACGGGATCCTGGATCTGGTGCCGACCGCGAAGGTGGGACATATTGGTCTCTACCGCGATGAGCAGACGCATGAACCACATGAGTATTACTGCAAGCTGCCGAGCCCGATCGAAGAGCGGATGATCGTCGTGACGGATCCCATGCTGGCGACCGGCGGTTCCGCTGTGGCGGCCGTGAACTTCATCAAGCAGCACGGCGGGCGGAAGATCAAGTTCCTCTGCATCATCGCCGCACCGGAGGGTCTGGAGAGACTGCACCGGGAGCATCCGGATGTGCAGATCTATGTAGGACATCTGGATCGCGAACTGAATGCGGACGCTTACATCTGCCCCGGTCTGGGGGACGCCGGGGACCGCATCTTTGGAACGAAATAAACGGAGCCAGGAGGAGAAAGGTTCTATGAGAGAGTACATGATGGCCATGGACCAGGGGACGACCAGCTCCCGCTGCATCCTCTTTGACCGCAGCGGGAAGATTGTCAGCATGGCCCAGAAGGAATTTCACCAGTATTATCCGCAGCCGGGCTGGGTGGAGCACAATCCGGTGGAGATCTGGTCCTCGCAGCTGTCGGTGGCCACAGAAGCCATGGCGCTGGCCGGGGTGACGGCGGAGGCGATCCGCGGCATCGGGATCACCAACCAGCGGGAGACGACAATCGTCTGGAACCGGCACACGGGGGAGCCGGTGTATCCGGCCATCGTCTGGCAGTGTCGCCGGACGGCTGAACGGATCGAGAAACTGAAAGCCGACGGTTTGGAAGAGAGGGTCCGGACCCGGACGGGTCTGGTGCCGGACGCCTATTTCAGCGCCAGCAAGATATCCTGGATCCTGGAGCATGTGGAGGGGGCCAGAGAAGCCGCCGAAGCCGGAGATCTGCTCTTCGGAACCGTGGAGACGTGGCTGATCTGGAACCTGACGAAGGGGGCTGTCCATGTGACGGACCGGACAAACGCCTCCCGCACGATGCTGTACGACATTCACCGGCTGGCCTGGGATGAGGAACTGCTGGAATATTTTCAGATCCCCGCATCCATGCTGCCGGAGGTGAAGCCCTCCTCATGCATCTATGGCTATACAGATCCTGCTTTTCTGGGCGGGCGGATCCCGATTGCCGGAGCAGCGGGAGATCAGCAGGCAGCTCTGTTCGGCCAGTGCTGTTTCGCACCCGGCGATGTGAAGAATACCTACGGAACGGGCTGTTTCCTGTTGATGAATACAGGAGCGGAGGCCATCACCTCGAAGAATGGTCTGGTGACGACGATCGCCGCGGGGACGGATGCGGTGGAGTATGCCCTGGAGGGGAGCGTCTTTGTCGGAGGCGCCGCGATCCAGTGGCTGCGGGATGGGATGCGCGTGATTCAAAACGCCCCGGAATCGGAGCAATACGCCTCCGCTGTCTCGGATACAGAGGGCGTCTATGTTGTTCCTGCCTTTACGGGTCTGGGGGCACCCTACTGGAACCCCTATGCGCGGGGCACCGTGGTGGGGATCACCCGCGGCTGCGAGAGAGAGCATTTCGTGCGGGCCACTCTGGAGTCGATCGCCTATCAGAGCAATCGAGTTATTGAGGCCATGGTGGAGGATTCCGGCGTCCCGATGAACAGCCTGCGGGTGGATGGCGGCGCCAGCGCCAACAATTTCCTGATGCAGTTCCAGGCGGACATCGCCGATACCAAAGTCATCCGCCCTCAATGCGTGGAGACGACGGCTCTGGGGGCCGCTTATCTGGCGGGACTGGCCGTGGGCTACTGGAGCGACCGGGAAGAGATTCGTGCCAACTGGCAGCCGGAGCGGGAGTTCTGCCGGGAGATGACCGAAGAAAAACGCACTCGTCTGCTGGCCGGTTGGGAGAAGGCGGTGCGTTGCGCCCTCCTGTGGGCGGAGAAATAAGGGCGGCAACTCCCTTTTGGCCGCCTGCATCATAAGACATAAGGCTTAGCAGGAAGGAGAAATTCGATGGATTTTCAGTATTATACCCCTACGAAGGTGGTTTTCGGGAAGGACGCCGAGCTTCAGGTCGGAACACTGGTTCGGGAACCGGGCGGCACAAAGGTGCTGGTTCACTACGGCGGGCACAGTGCCGAGCGATCGGGACTGCTGGTGCGGGTCTGCGGCGCGCTGGAGGAGGCGGGCCTTGCGTATGTGACGCTGGGCGGTGTGGTGCCGAACCCGCGCCTCTCCAAGGTGCGGGAGGGCATCCGCCTGTGTCGGAAGGAGAGCGTGAACTTCCTGCTGGCCGTGGGCGGCGGCAGTGCCATCGATTCGTGCAAGGCCATCGGCTACGGCCTGGCAAACGAAGGCGATGTCTGGGATTTCTATGAGAAGAAGAGGAAGCCCACAGCCTGCGCGCCGGTGGGCGCAGTGCTGACCATCGCGGCGGCGGGAAGCGAGATGAGTGACTCCTCCGTGATCACGAACGAGGAGGGCTGGCTGAAACGCGGCTGCAACGATGATCTCTGCCGCTGCCGATTTGCTGTCATGAATCCGGAACTGACATATACGCTGCCGGATTATCAGACGCAGTGCGGCTGCACGGACATCATGATGCACACGATGGAGCGCTATTTCAACCGCAGCGACAACCTGGCATTGACGGATGGCATCGGTGCGGCGCTGATCCGCACCGTGATGAAGAATTCGCTGATCCTCCGGGAGCAGCCGGACAATTATCAGGCCCGGGCCGAGGTAATGTGGGCCAGCAGTCTCTCGCACAACGGTCTGACCGGCTGCGGGACCGGGGGCGGCGACTGGGCCTCCCACCAGCTGGAGCATGAGCTGGGCGGCATGTTCGATGTGGCCCACGGCGCCGGGCTGGCCGCGATCTGGGGCAGCTGGGCCCGGTATGTCTGCGGCGAGCTGCCGGAGCGTTTTGCCTCGTTCGCGCGGGATGTCTTTGACATCGAGCGGGAGGATGCCATGGCGGCAGCGCTGGCAGGCATCGCGGCGATGGAGGCCAATTACCGCCGCGTGGGGATGCCCACGAGCCTGACGGAGCTCGGTGTGCAGCCTACGGAGGAACAGATCGAAGAGCTGGCTGAGAAATGCTGCTTCTTCGGACGGCGCACCATCGGCACGGTGAAGAAGCTGGATCAGAAGGATGTCGCGGCGATTTATCGCATGGCGCGGTAGACGGAGAAAAAGAGCAGATTCTTTTTCACAGTAGGTATTGATAAAGGGTTAAATTTCGAGTATAATCATAGGCATAGAAAATGTTCGGGAAACGGGGTTGACAGGAATGCATGATGCGGACATAATTTCAGCAAGCAAGCAAGCAAGCAAGCAAGCAAGCAAGCAAGCAAGCAAGCAAGCAAGC
>JAJQCL010000183.1 GCA_021202715.1 Lachnospiraceae bacterium | reverse complement strand
CCATCATTCTGTCCTCCTCAGTACGCCCGGTCAAGCCGGGCGGATAGCGCCGTATATGCACCGGGTAGGAAATCGCCTCCGGCCCGATTCAGACGCGGATCACGTAGTTGCTCTTGCGGGGCAGATCCTTCGGCTCCATATCCGGATATCCCAGCAGGCAGTGACCGATCCCCGCATAGCTCTCCGACAGTCCCCACTGCGCGAGGAGCTTCCGGCCCTCTTCGCTCTCGAAGACCTGTCTGGCACGGTGGATCCAGCAGGAACCGATCCCCATGGACCAGGCTGCATTCATCAGATTGCCGAGAACCAGCGTTCCATCCTCCTGCCAGGTCGGCGCAGAAGTATCCGACAGAACCACCACCACGGTGGGCGCCCCATAGAACGGATCAATATCCGTCTTCCCCATCACCGCCGCATTCAGGGCGGAAAGCCGGTGGATCGTCTCCGGATCCTGCACCACCACCATCACCGCCGGCTGCCGGTTCATCCCGGAGGGCGCGTTCATGCCGGCGGCCAGAACTTCCTGCAGCTCGGTCTCCAGCAGCTGATCCGGCTTGAATTTCCGGACGCTTCGCCGGGTCGTCAGGTTCTTACATGTTTCGTTCATAGCCCTTTCCTCTCTTTCTGAACGTTCTATTGACCTTTTCTGTGTCTTCCAGAATACCGGCCTCTTCTCTGTGATATCTCAGACGCACCGTATTTCCGCGGATCTCAAACTGATCAAAGCTGCGGATGAAATTGGAAAAACGGCTGAAGCCGTACTGCTTCGCGTGAAAGGCCGGAAAAGCCTTCTTCACCTCATCGTTGATGATGCTGAGATTGTCCACCTGACCATGGTTCCGTTCGAGGATGCGTTCAATCTCCCGCTCCACCTCAACGCGCGGAATCTCCACCCGCTTGTCCAGAACATAGTAGGTTGTCCCCTCCTTGACGATCTCAAAATCATCAAAGCTCTCCAGAAAGGTGGACAGCTTGGAATAGCCATAGTTCCGCACATCGAATTCAGAGAAACGCTTCGCCAGAAGATTTCCCAGATCGGCCATGCCGGTGGGACGTCCTTGGTTGGTATTGTCCGTCATGATATTGAAGATCGCTTTCTTAATCTCGTGGATGCTGGTGATATCCGCCTTGTCCGCAATCTCTGTCTCCGCTGAATTATGACTGTTATCCTCCGCCTGGGAGATCACATCCAGGATCTTAAAGGTGTCGCAGGCCGTCCGGAACGGCTTGGGCGTCTTGCTCTCCCCCATTCCCAGGACCATCATGCCGGCCTCGCGGAGCCGTTGCGCCAGCTTGGTAAAGTCCGAATCGCTGGAGACCAGACAAAACCCCTCGACATTACCGGAATACAAAATATCCATGGCATCGATAATCATGGCCGAATCCGTGGCATTCTTTCCCGTCGTATAACTGTACTGTTGAATCGGATTAACCGACCACTCCAGGATGGTGTCCTTCCAGCCGCGCTTGGCGGAATCCGTCCAGTCACCATAGATCCTCTTGTACGTAGCGACACCCAGATTGGCAACTTCATCCAGAATGTAGCTAATGTATTTGGGAGACACATTGTCCGCATCGATCAGCACAGCAAAACGTTTTTCTGTATTTTCCAAGTTAAATCCAGTCCTCTTTCCCCGCGGCCATTTTTCACCGTCATGCACGGATATCCTTCCGGAAATCGCCGCAGGCGCCCTTTTCAGCGCGTTCTCACGATCATCCCGTCCTTCTACGCGAAAGAGGCAGACCCGCGGGCCTGACTCCGCCTATCAGTTATAGTATAAGATAATTTCCGAAAAAACTCAACAAAAACTCTGTTGATTTTTTTCAAATTTTATACCAGATCGTTCAGGAATTCGTCCACATTTCCCTGATACCAGAAATTCATATAGTTCTTGGAGCTTTCCTTCCGATACTCCTCAAAACCAATCGCTGTATCATAATAGTAGACGTTCTTCTCCTCACGACTGATCCGAAGATATCCTTTTTCCTTCAGGTGGATCAGATACGTGGAAACCGTCGTCCTCTTGTAGTGAATGCCCCTGTCATTCAGCATCCGCATCACTTCGGAGACCTTGCACTCGCTCCGTGCGTCCCAGATGCATTTCATGACAATCAGTTCGCACTCTGTTAATTTGGGAAATTTCATAACAACCTCCTTACCGGCCTGCGCCATGTATTTTCTTTCGTTGTCTAACTGTTCCATGCGGGCATCCGGTCTTCGCTCCTATATCCTTCGGCTCGCGTACATTGAATATATATAACATGAAAATAAGTCGTTTGTGTGTTTAAGCTGTTAAAAATTTAAAAACTCCTTCAGACATTCCACAGAAACGATGAGCCATTCTCTCCCTGAGAGAGAAGCGAAAATGACAAAAATCCAACGATTCCGTCGTTGGATCTATGCCTTTTCCCAGACCCCTGTGCTCATGGAGCTGAGGGGAATCGAACCCCTGTCCGAAAACCCATCCATTCAGGTATCTCCCATCACAGCCGCTGTATAATCATTCCCTCCGCCTGTCGTCCAGTGGCCGACAACAGGGTTCAGTAGCTTCATCAATTCTTTTTACCCCTCAAAGCTTTGGAGAAAAAGTGCCTCACAGTTCATGATACCGATGAACTGCGCTGTGAGCAACGCAGAGTCGGCAGCAGCGCTTAGGCTGCGAACGCGTATTCGTTATTGTCAGCGTTTATATTTAAGTTCCGTTTTTTATCGTGGTCACGGTCCACGGATGGCTGCCCAAACTTCAGAATCCCCGTCGAAACCAGTACAACCCCTGGTTCAGCGGCAAAAGCCGCCTGTTGCAATCATTTTACACAATCTTGCTCTTTTGTCAAGAGGTAAATTTACCCTTCCGGAAGATGATAAATGAAAAATTTTCATGAAATATTTTACTCCAGCAGGCGTCGGATCGTGACAGGCTCCTCATAATTCCATTTCGAGATACGGATGCCGCTTTTTTTGCTGGCCGCGTGAACGATCCGGCCATCCCCGATATAAATAGCCACATGATCCACCGCACCGCCGCTTCCATAGAAGATCAGATCGCCCGGCTCCAGCTCCGATGCGCTGACCTTCCGGCCCATTTTAGACTGCGCCTTGCTGCTGTGGGGCAGAGAGATCCCGAACATCTCATAAATCCTCATCGTAAATCCGGAGCAGTCGATTCCATTCGTCAGGCTGGTGCCGCCCCAGACATACGGATTCCCCACATACTGAAGCGCTGTCGCCACCAGATCCTCCCGCGTCCGCACGACCGGATCCTGCATGGAAAGGGAGAGCGCATCCAGACGCACATATCCGCTGAAATCATTGTATGCTTCGATGACCGCATAGTCTCCTTCAACGGCTGTGACCAGACAGGTGTCGTCGGCCTGAAGCTGATACACGATCACACCGCTGTCATCAGCTTCCAGATAAACTGCCGCCGGTTCCTCATCCAACGCAGCCGCATAGAGCAGCTCCTCCTCCAGCAGATACGCCTCCGCCTCGCTCCCGGTAAGAACGCTCTCCGCGGGTACATAGCCCTCTTCCTCATCCAGCACAACATAGTACCAGAGCGAGACGCCTTCGGCGTTCGTGACCTTCACCTCTTCCCGCAGCTCCCAGATCTCACCAAAGGAGAGCGGCCCGACCGTTTCGCTGTTTTCATCGGTTTCGCTGTACACAGGAACCGTCCCGGTCTGTTCCTCCACGACGGCAATTTTCTCGAAATATGTACTGCCCGGGGCTGCGAGAACCTCCCGACCCGGCAGTGCCAGCAGGCCCAGGCCGCAGACGGCGGCCGCCAGCATATATTTATGTCTATTCAAAATATACCTCATCCAAAATGTAAGCTGTATAAAAAAGATCGGTTACAGCATACCGAAAAAATATGAGCATTTTATGAACTTTGCGGCATTTTTTGCGATTATTTTAAAATCATTACGATTCTCATTACAATTCTGTTTCCTGTTCCTGTAACATTTGCTGCTGCATGGCTCCGGCAAACGCCGCGGCCCGTTCGCGGATCCCCTCCACATGAACGATGCTCCCCGGCGCGTTGGTCGTCTCCATCATGACAAAACCCGGCGGCAGGATGAAGGTTTTGTTCATATTCAGACCGCTGATCAGCTGATTCGCCAGAATATCTCCGCCGCTGTAGCCGGAGACCACGATGGCATACAGATATTTTTCAAAAAACTGTCTTTTACGGTAGAGAGCCGTCAGCCTGTTGATAAAGGCGCACAGGTTGGCGCTGAGCGCATCGTTATAATTCGGGCAGAGCATCATCAGCGCATCACACTCTTCGACCGCCGGATACACCTGCTCCACCATCACGCCGCCGTAATAGCATTTGCCCTGCTCGCTGAAGTGAAGGCACATGGTATAGGGACAGCCGACACAGTCATAGATCTCGCCGTTGCGCAGGGAGATCTCCTGAAATTCCATGGACTCTCCCAGTTCTTCTTTGACCATCTGCCACAGGTGCAGCGTATTGGAGGTCTCCCGGATGCTGGCATGAAGGACAAGCATCCGCGGTTTCTCATGCCGGGGCGGCCTAGAGGTCAGAAGCCGGTCTGCCAGCTCACGAAAATTAGCCTGATAGGCTCCCCACAGATCGATGCCCAGGTTCTGTGCCGTCACCTGAAAGTTGTGGAGAGAACCGGTACCCTCCACCAATGGACGGCCGGGGAAGAGACACCCGGCCAGATTGGCAGTCAGCACCAGTTCGCGACCGACGGATTTCGTATAGAGTTCCGAATGGCCGTCTACCGCCACCACCCCCACCGAATCCCGGAAGAAGGAGGCCTCCTGCCGGCTCCTCGCACTCATCCGGCACCATTCGAGATTCAATCCTGTATCCTCAAGATCCAGCGCAAAGAAGATCCGTCCGTCTCGTACCGGACGAAGCTGTTCGGCACGCTGCCACACCTCCGCAGAAACCTCCGGCCGCGCCAGGAACTCTCCCAGCAGAGCGTCCATCCTCTCATGCGGCGAATCACAGAACGGCCGAATCACTGTTACCTTTATTTTTTTCAAAAAATCACCTTCAGATTCTCACAGGCCCGGCAGCAACGGGCGAAAAGCTCCTCCGGCAGTTCGGGGTTCTCCACCTCGATGCCTGAAGGGGTACAGCGGTTCCGGGCACCGAAGAAAGCGCCGTCAAACCAGGTCGAACTCTCATGCCACTCCCCCCGCAATGCAGCCAGTACACTCTGGGCGCCGGAGGAGAGAGCCGGGGCGATATACGGCTTGAATCCCATCTCCCTCATGACCAGATTGGCCCGTACTGTTCGTTCCGTCAGCTCACGGGACAGAGCGTCGTCATAGCTCGTCAGGCTGTTGGACACGACCAGATC
>JAJQCL010000189.1 GCA_021202715.1 Lachnospiraceae bacterium | reverse complement strand
CATCTGGAGTGTCTGGATGCTGGTTCTCATCGTCGGCAGCGGCCTGTACCTGTCTGTACGGCTGGGTTTCTTCCAGTTCGTACACTTTAAGGATATGTGGAGCCGCATCATCGATCGTCAGGAGTCTGATTCCGGTATCTCGACGTTCGCGTCCTTCTGTACGACGATGGCCATGCGTATCGGTACCGGTAACGTGGCCGGTGTGGCCGTTGCTATCTATTCCGGCGGCCCCGGCGCTCTGTTCTGGATGATCCTGGCTGGTATGACGAACTCTGCGGTGTGCTTCACCGAGTGCGCACTGGCTTGCCTGTACAAGATCCGGGTGGACGGTCAGTACCGCGGCGGCGGCGCCTACTGCGCAGAGCGCGGTCTGGGCTGGAAGGCCTACGGCAGCTTCATGGCCATCATCCTGATGCTCGGCACTTCGATCTTCATGCCGGCGGCAGCTACATACACGATCTGTGACGGCTTTAACAACGCCATCGGCGTGCCGATGTGGGTCTGCGCTCTGATCGTGGCTCTGATCGTGGCTGTTACCGTTATCGGCGGTATTAAGAGAATCGGTCAGGTGGCTTCCTATGTGGTTCCTGTTATGACAGTCATCTACATCGCTGTGGCTATCATCATCGTGATCATGAACATCGGTCAGGTTCCCGCGGTGATCGCCAACGTGGTGAGCTGTGCGTTTGGTAAGAACGCGGTCTTCGGCGGCACCATCGGTATCGCCATCCAGCAGGGTGTCAAGAGAGGTACCTTCTCCAGTGCTTCCGGTATGGGCGAGGCTTCCCCTACTGCGGCAGCGGCAGAGACCAGCCATCCCATCAAGCAGGGTATGGCTAACGCAGCCGGTGTCTGGCTGGACACCGTGGTTGTCTGCACCTGCTCCGGTCTGATGATTCTCCTGACCGATTGCTTCAACACAGCCTCCGGTTATGTGGGCAGCGGTTCTGATCAGATGGCCTCCCTCGCGGAAGCCGGTACAAATGGCATCATCTTCGTACAGCTGGCCTGCCAGAAGGTCATGGGCGGCATCGCGCCTCTGTTCATCGCGATCATGCTGTTCCTGTTCTCCTTCACCTGCCTGATCAGTTACTTCTATGAGGCCGAGACGGCTGCCATGTATCTGTTCCAGGGCGAGGGCAAGGCGAACATTCGTAAGGCAGTGACCCGTATCATGCAGATCGGTATGCCGGTCCTCATCTTCATCTGGGGTATCATTGAGTCTGATCTGGCCTGGAACCTTTCCGATCTGGCGCTGGGCGCCTGCACCTGGATTAACATGGTCATCGTGCTGGCCCTGTCCCCCAAGGCCGTGGCTCTGTACAAAGACTATGAGGAGCAGATGAAAGCCAAGAAGGATCCTTACTACAATCCCGATAAGCTGTCCTGGAAGGGCGTGGATACGGAGATGTGGAAAGACATCAATAAGAAATACATCGAGGCCGACAAATAAGACGGCTTCGGGGAGGTTCTTTAAGAAAGTACGCACAAGGGAGAGCGCCGCGGCGCTCTCCCTTGTGCGTAAACGAAGGCATGTGAGAATACTCCTGCGCAGTCTTCCTAAACGTCCGTTTCGGAAGACTGTGCCCGCAGACCCTCCATCATGAGGGGAATCACCTGCGCCGTATATTCTCCCAGATCATAAGAAGCGTCGTGGATGCAGTAATCGTAGATGATGGCCCGTTCGCACATGGAATAGTACGAGACTACATCGAACACAGTCAGATCCTGCCGGATCTCGCCCCGGCGCAGGCCTTTCTCGGCGATCTGCTGGATCATCTTATAATAATAACGGTTCTGGTTCAGGAGGTGCCGGTCTCCCCGGGTGACGACCTGGGATGAGTAGAGAGAGGCCAGCAGGCTGGGCTGGATCCGCTCACCGATCATCTTGTGGATCTGGCAGCACAGGGCGATCAGCTTGTCCACACAGTCCATGTCGTCCGCCAAACGGCTGGTGGCTTCAGATTCCTCGTAAAAGGAGTCGAAAATATCCGAGAGAGAGCCCAGAAGAGCGTCCTTGCCGGCAAAATAATGATAAAAAGTCCCCTTGCTGGTCCCGGACAGGGAGATGATGTCCTCGATGGTGGTCTCCTCATACCCTTTTTCATGGAACAGCTGCCAGGCGGCCTCTACGATCCGACTCTTGGTGTCGTTCTTTTTTGGCATGATATCGTTCCTCTTTCTGATTTCCTTCATGATGTCGTCCGCGATGCGGACATACAAACGAATCATAAACGACTTTATGCCGTTCACGATAACTATAACACTCTTTTTGGAGGACGTAAAGCGAAAATATTTCGACAAAACACCGGGAAGAGAAACATTTGAAAAAGATGTCGGATTATTTGCGGTTTAACCTATAAATAGAGCCAAACGAAAGAAAAATTCGCGAAAGATGCATTTGGCAAAAGAAAATTAAGAAAAGACTTGCATCAATTGTATCAATGCGGTATAATATAGAAAAACTAGAACGCATTCTAGTATGCGGTGTATGATCGCGTCGGATTTCCTGCAGGATCCGACGGAAATGAGGGGAGCCGAAAACAGTTGCCTGGATGCGTGAACAGGGAGGGAGAGAAGGAGAATGGGTAAGCCTTTGGTGTTCAACATCCAGAAGTATTCCGTACACGACGGGGAAGGAATCCGTACGACGGTTTTCTTCAAGGGATGTCCTCTTCGCTGCAAATGGTGTCATAATCCGGAGAGCCAGAGCTATCACAAAGAGATCCTGGTTTATGGCAGCCGCTGTACCGGCTGCGGCGCCTGCATCCGTACCTGCCCACAGAAAGCGATCTCTTATGTGGGGCAGGAGGTATGGACGGACCGGGAGCTGTGTACCGCCTGCGGAGACTGTCTGGATGTCTGTGTATACAATGCCCGGGAGGGCGCGGGCCGCGCGTATGAGATGCGCGATCTGGTACGGGAGCTGGAGAAGGATAAGATGTTCTACGAACAGTCCGGCGGCGGTATCACGATCTCCGGCGGCGAGGCGCTGGCGCAGGATATGGATTATATCGAGGAACTGATGCGGCGGCTGCATTTTAAAGGATACAGTGTTAACGTCGATACCTGCGGGCATGTGCCTTATGAGAACATCCGGCGTGTCCTGCCCTATACGGACACCTTCCTTTATGATATCAAGCTGATGGATCCGGAAGCCCACCGGGAGTATATAGGAGTCGACAATCGGCTGATCCTGGAGAACCTGAAGCGTCTGAGCGAGGATGGAGGGAAGATCAATATTCGCCTTCCGCTGATCGACGGAGTGAATGCGGATGATGCGCACATTGATGCAGTGATTGATTTTCTGCGGGAAAACCGGATCCAGGTGTACCGCGTGAATCTGCTCAAATATCATAATACCGGTTCCGGCAAATATGCGAAGCTGAACCGTCCCTACGATTCAGAGGGGATGCGCGTCCCGGAGGGCGCGTGGCTGAATCATGTTATCGAGAAGTTCCAACAAAGTGGCTTTGCCAACATTCAAATAGGAGGTTGATCACATGGCACAAATGCAGGAACGCGGCATGAATGACCGCATTAAGAGACTCAGAAAGCAGAGTCTGGAGACTCAGCCCCGCATCTACATGGAGCGCGCGGTGCTGGAGACGGAAGCCTACAAGATGTATGAGGGCAAGGTGTCTGTGCCTGAGCTGCGGGCACTGACGCTGAAGCATTTCTTCTCCAACAAGAAGCTGTACATCGGCGAGGATGAGCTGATCGTCGGCGAGAAGGGCGATTATCCGCAGGCGTCGCCGACCTTCCCCGAGCTGTGCTGCCATACGCTGGAGGATATGCACACCATGAACGACCGGGCCGTGGTCAATTTCACGGTGACCGAGGACGATCTGAAGACACAGGAATCGGATATCATTCCCTATTGGGAAGAGCGTTCCATGCGTCATAAGATCCTGAACAGCATGACGGATGAGTGGAAGGAGGCCTATGCGGCCGGTATTTTCACGGAATTCATGGAGCAGCGCGGACCGGGTCATACGGTTGGCTCCGTGAAGATTTTTGAGAAGGGGTATCTGGATTATCAGAAAGACATCGAGGAGTCTCTGGCGAACATCGATTATATTCACGATCCGGAGGCCATTGATAAGAAGAACCAGCTGAACGCCATGCACATCGCCTGCGAGGCGGTGATCATTCTGGGACGCCGTTATGCGGAGCTGGCGCGTCAGATGGCGGCGGAGTGCACGGATGAGAAGCGGAAAGCGGAGCTGCTGCAGATCGCGGCCAACTGCGATGTGGTGCCGGCGCACAAGCCGCAGACCTATTATCAGGCCATTCAGCACTACTGGTTCACGCATCTGGCCGTGACCACGGAGCTGAACCCCTGGGATGCCTATTCGCCGGGACATTTCGACCAGCATCTGGGACCCTTCTATGAGAAGGACGTGGAAGAGGGCATCCTGACCCGCGATCAGGCTTTGGAGCTGATGGAGTGCCTGTGGGTCAAGTTCCACAACCAGCCCGCACCGCCCAAGGTGGGCGTCACGCTGAAGGAGAGCGGCACGTACACGGATTTCGCCAATATCAACACCGGCGGCGTTACCCCGGAGGGCGAGGACGGCGTCAATGAGGTTTCTTACATCATCCTGGACTGCATGGACGAGATGCGTCTGGTGCAGCCTAACTCCAACGTACAGATCAGCCGCAAGAATCCGCAGAAGTTCCTGAAGCGGGCCTGCGAGATCGCCCGGGAGGGCTGGGGACAGCCTGCTTTCTATAATACCGAGGCCATTATTCAGGAGCTGATGAATGCCGGTAAGAGTCTGGACGACGCCCGGAAGGGCGGCTGCTCCGGTTGTGTGGAGACCGGCGCCTTTGGGAATGAAGCTTATATCCTGCAGGGATATTTCAATCTGCCGAAGATCTTTGAACTGACTCTGTTCAACGGGGTCGATCAGATGACCGGCAAGCAGCTGGGACCGCAGACCGGTGAGGCGAAGGATTTCAAGACGTTTGAGGAGCTGTGGGAGGCCTACACCACGCAGATCAATTATTTCCTGGACATCAAGGTGCGCGGCTCCAATGTGATCGAGGAGCTGTATGCCCGCTATATGCCGGTGCCGTTCCTTTCGATCCTGACTAACGACTGCATCGCCCGCGGCAAGGATTACAACGCCGGCGGCGCCCGTTATAACACCAGCGTGATTCAGGGTGTGGGTACCGGTACGATCGCCGACAGTCTGTCCGCAGTTAAGTACAATGTCTATGACGAGAAGAAGTTCACGATGGAAGAGCTCCTGACTGCCATGAAGGATAATTTTGTGGGTCATGAGCGGATCCTGAACCTGGTGCGCAACAAGACGCCCAAGTACGGCAATGATGACGATTACGCGGACGGCCTGATGAAGAAGG
>JAJQCL010000007.1:4349-5445 GCA_021202715.1 Lachnospiraceae bacterium | reverse complement strand
GAACAGCTCCCGCGCGAACTCCGCCAGCGTTCCTTTCAGGTCGGCAAACGTGATGTTCCGGTCGATCACCAGCCCTTCGATCTGATGGAAGGAGGGCGAATGCGTGGCATCCACCTCGTCAGCCCGGAACACGCGCCCCGGCGCGATCATACGGATGGGCGGCTTCTTCTTCTCCATCACACGCACCTGCACCGGAGAGGTCTGGGTACGCAGAAGAATGTCCTTTGTAATATAGAAGGTATCCTGCTCATCCTTGGCCGGATGGTTGGCCGGGATATTCAGAGCCTCGAAATTATAGTAATCGTATTCCACCTCGGGGCCTTCCGCGACCTCATAGCCCATCCCTACGAAGATGCGCTCGACCTCATCCAGCGCGATGGTATTGGGATGACGGTGCCCTACCTTATTTCTCTTCGCCGGCAGAGTCACATCGATCTTCTCCGCCTGCATCTGCAGCTCCCGCTGCTTCGCCGCCAGAGCCGCCTTCGTCTCCTCGAGCTTTGCCTCCAGAGCCGCCCGGGTCTCATTGACCATCTGTCCCACCTG
Organism: Lachnospiraceae bacterium; assembly: GCA_021202715.1. GTDB lineage: Bacteria > Bacillota > Clostridia > Lachnospirales > Lachnospiraceae > UBA3305. The sequence continues at coordinate 4,899 of JAJQCL010000007.1, read as the reverse complement.
CGGACGTTCCTCCGGCGGAACATTCCTCATGTTCTTCAGGACCTGAGTCAGTTCGCCCTTCTTCCCCAGGTAGGCGACACGGATCTCATTGAGATGATCCATGTCCATGGATTCTTCCATCTTCGCCAGCGCCTCCCGGCGAATCCTTTCCAGTGTGTCTTTCATAGGGTCCTTCTTTCCGAAAAAAGTTTTTCGCAAACGCCTCTCCCAAAAGGGTTCTCCTCACTTCCGGAGCGGCATCTGCACACGCGGTTTTATCTTACAACAAATGCAGGAAGCAAGTCAAGAGCCTGCGGCGATACCGGGAACAAACCGGTAACAGATTTCATGCGGAACCCGTACATGCCGTGCGACGATTTTTTCTTGCGGTTTCACAGCATTTGTGCTACCATTTTCACATATCCGGTTTCCCGAAGACAGCAGGAGGTATTCCGAATCATGAATTCATTCCGCACCGCCGTCAAAAAAATCATTGTCCGGTTCACTGAAGACCAGATTAAGGTCTACAGTGCGCAGGCAGCATATTTCCTCATCATGAACATGATCCATT
>JAJQCL010000007.1:0-4339 GCA_021202715.1 Lachnospiraceae bacterium | reverse complement strand
CTGGTGTCGCTGATTCAGTTTTTTATTCCTGACGAACAGTTGGATGTGATGAACACGATCATCGCGCTGATGCCGGGCACTCTGGGAGACATGCTGGGGCAGCTCGCGGGTGAGCTTTTCAATTCACCCGCTGTCTCGATGATTTCCCTAGCTGCCCTGATCTCGCTGTGGGCTGCCTCCCGGGGCATCATGGGGCTGGAGAATGGATTTCACGTCGTGTACCATGTGACGGAACGGGAAAACTATCTTGTGCGGCGGCTTCGCTGCCTCCTCTATACGTTCATCTTCCTTCTGGCCATCATCCTGGCGCTGGGGCTTCTGGTTCTGCGAAGAACAATCTCCAGCCTGCTCAGTGAGAACCATACGATTCTCTATCGGGTCTTCCGGTTCCTCTTCGCTTTCCGCTTTCTCCTGGCTGTCGTTGTCTTCGTCGTCGCATTTTCCCTGGCCTACCGGTATCTGAGCGGCGTCCGCTGCACGTTTCTGGAAGCGCTTCCCGGCGTCCTGGTCTCCACCATCGGCTGGATCGTATTTTCCTTCTTCTTCTCCATCTACGTCACATTTTTTTCCCGCTACACGTCACTGTACGGCACGATGGGCGCGCTGCTGCTGCTCTTTCTGTGGCTCTATGCCTGCGTCCTCATCCTCCTCGTGGGAGCGGAAGTGAATGTGTATCTGAGGGAATACCGGGAAAGCGATGAAAAAAATCTTCCGAAGCGGCTCTGCCGTCAAAATCGCCTTCCGGGCAACGATAAGTGAATCCCTTTTCTCCACGATACAAAGAGACCGGCAAGTGCCCTGCACTCTCACCGGTCTCATATTTTCTTATCGCCTTATCCCTCCTGCTGCAGCGTGACCATCAGCGTCGGCACCAGCTGCTTCTTCCGCGACACGACGCCCGGCAGATACAGGGTCTCCTTCTCGCAGGTTCCTCCGAAGGCCGTCTCCGCCAGCTCGTCGGCGCCGTCTCCCACACAGAGAAGATAGCTGGCCTCGCCCAGGATATCGGTCAGCATGACATAAATAATATCCAGATGATCTGTCTGCAGAACCGTCTGCGCATAGGGGAACATCCGGTCACGGATCTCCAGCAGTTCCTTATCATCCATGGAACTGAGCTGTCCGATGCCCACGGACTTCTCTCCCATGACGAATTTTTTAAAATCCTGATAGAAGATCTCCTCATCCTTCCGATTCCCGAAATCGCTCCCGGCCCGGAACATCGCCTTGGCATGCTCCTCCACGTTGAGGCCGGCGATCTGCGCCAGCTCCTCGCAGGTGCTCTTATCGAGCGGCGTGCAGGTCGGGGAGCGGTACATCAGCGTATCGGAAATGATCGCCGAACACAGCAGACCCGCCGTCGTCGGATCGATCTCCACACCATTCTCCCGGTACATCTGTGTGATGATCGTCGCCGTGCATCCCAGAGGCTGATTTCGGAAATACACCGGTCCCACCGTCTCCAGACTGCCGATGCGGTGATGGTCGATGACCTCCAGGATCTCCGCATCCTCCAGACCGTCCACAGCCTGAGAAATCTCATTGTGATCGACCAGAACCAGCCGCTTCTTGCGGGCGCCCAGCAATTTCCGCCGGGAGATCATACCGAGGAAATTGTTGTCCTTGTCCACCACAGGGAAATCGCGATGACGATATTTTGTCATCGTTTCCTTCACATCATCAATGAAATCGTTGAGCTGGAAGGTGACCAGATCCTCTTTCTTCATGAAGAATTCGATGGGGATACTCTGGTTGATCAGCCGCGCCACGGTAAAGGTATCATAGGGCGTCTCGATGATGTGGCAGCCGTGCTCTCTGGCCATCATGACAATCGTTTTGCTGACCTTTGCACCGGTGCAGACGATCACGCAGCCGGCCTTCATCTCGATCGCACACAGCTGCGTCTCATAGCGGTTGCCGGTGATGATCACATCACCCTCGTCGATAAACTCCTCCAGCGTATCCGGATTGGCGGCCGCAATCAGGATCTTCCCATGATCGAGAATGTCCTCCTTCGTTCCCACCAACAGCTCTCCATTCAGCGTCTCCACAATGTTCTTATAGGAGGTCTGCGCCCGGGAAAGCACGTCGGCGTTATACATGCCCATGTAGGACTCGGCGATATCGCCCTCTGTGATGATTCCCTCCAGAACGCCTTCCTCGGTACAGACGGGAAGCGTCACCACATTGGAATCCTCCATCCGCTCCCAGGCCTTCTTCAGCGACAGACAGCCGCGGATTGGCTTGAAATAGTTGACCTCCATGTCCTTGACCTGGCGGCGCACGTCATTCAGGTAATACGGCGTGTCCACGTTAAAACGCTTCAGCACATATTTCGTTTCCAGGTTCATCTGCCCGGCCCGCTTGGGGATGTAACGCTTGCCCGTGATCTTCCGCTTCAGCGTCGCATAAGCGATCGCCGAGCAGATCGAGTCTGTGTCCGGGTTGGTGTGGCCGATCACGAACACCGGCTTCTCCGGCAGTTCCTTCTTCTCAGCCAGATCTCTGTTTTGTCTCATCGCTCTTCTCCTCCTGGTGAAAGGACTCATAGCGAGTCCATATGATTATTTGCAGTCGCATCGTTCGCAGGCTGTATAAACAGCCATTCCCGCGCGATCGATCATGAACAAAGTATTCTTCTATGCTGCCAGCTCCGTTTTCAGCTCCCGCAGAACGGACACAGTAAGAGGAACGGTCAGTATAAATGTAAAGATATCCGCCACCGGCTGTGCCCACACCAGGCCGTTCAGCCCGAGGAATGCGGGCATCAGATACATACAGGGAATGAAAAATAATCCTTTTCGCGCCATAGAGACCGTCGCCGCGCGCAGAGGCTTATGCGTCAGCTGCATCAGCATACTGCCGACGATGGCGACGCTTTCCACCGGCATCAGCAGCGCCTGACAGCGCATGGCCCGCGTGCCAATCTCAATCACCTCGGCATCGTCTGCCCGGAACAGCGTGATCACCTGCGGGGCAAAGATCAGCAGCCCCACGGCAACAGCAACGAGAATCCCCACGGCCAGCTTCATGCAGAAATCATAGGTTTCCCGGATCCTCTTATAGTTTCTGGCGCCGTAATTGAAGCCGAAGACAGGCTGGCTGGCCTGACCGAAGCCGATTACCACAGCGGACACAAAGCCCACCACCCGCTGCGTGATCGTCAGCGCCGCAATGGCCGCGTCCCCGAAGGGCGCCGCACAGCGATTCATGACCACGGCCGAGAGACTGTTGATCCCCTGACGGCAGAAGCTCGGGAAACCATTTGCAAGGACCTGCTTCAACATACGGCCGCTGGGTCGGACATCCCGCACGCGCAGCGTCAGATTGACTTCCCGCGTCTGACAGTAGAACAGCAGCAGCACAAAAGAGATAAACTGGCTGAGAATCGTCGCCAGCGCCGCTCCCTGGATGCCCATATCCAGAACAAAGATAAACAGCGGATCCAGAAACAGGTTCAGGATACATCCGCTGGCCACGCCGAGCATGGAGAAGAACGCATTTCCCTGATTGCGCATCTGCACATTGAGAACAAAGGTGCAGACCATATAGGGGGAGCCCAAAAGAATATATTTCGTATATTCCCGCGCATAGGGGAAGATCGTATCGGTCGCCCCCATGGCGTACACCAGCGGATCCAGAAAGATCAGTCCGAACACCATCAGAAGGAGACCCGTCCCAAAGGCCAGCGCGAAAGCCGTCGAAGCATAGCGCCCCGCCTCCTCCCGGTTCTTCTCCCCCATAAATTTGGAGATGCAAACCCCGGAGCCGGTGCCGAAGGTATAGCCGATCGTCTGAATAATTCCCATCAGGGACAGGACGATGCCCACCGCCGCCGAGGCGCTGGTTCCCAGCTGGCTGACGAAATAGGTATCCACCAGGTTGTACAGCGTCGTGATCAGCTGCGTAATGATCGTAGGAGGCGCCAGGGATAAAATCAGCTCATGAATGGGCTCCGTAGTCAGGTTTTTAAATCTCTCCTCCTGGGTCAGAGGCTGACTCATTTCCACACACTTCTTTCCGTACACAATTGCGCGGCCAGGTCCTTCACCCGCCCGTAAATGGTATAACACTACGGATTGCTCCGTGCTTTGCACTCTCGCAATCCTAACAACATTCGAAATCCGCTCATTTCGGCCAAGATATTGGCCAAAATGGCTACTTTCTCATGTTGTTGCGGTCCCCAAGGTCAGGAATTGGAACGCTAGCGCTCCATTCCTGACCTTTCGTCCCTTGTGTCATTATTGTACACGATGATCGACAGAAAATCCAGAGGGAGTTACAATGAAAGCCCAAGAAGCGGAGCCGAAGGCGAACGCTGATTGGTTGCTTTCATGTA
>JAJQCL010000219.1 GCA_021202715.1 Lachnospiraceae bacterium | reverse complement strand
CGGAGCAACTGTATTATCCTCATGGCAGAACTCCAAATCGAGAGGATTTGATTGAAAATCTTGGTGAGATGCCGCATAAGCTTGTTGGAGGAAGCACAGGCTCTGGTAAATCTGTATTTTTGTTTACGATGCTTGCATCCTTGCTTATGACACATCCTAACAAGGAGGACATGCTACTTGTTCTATCGTCTTCGAAGCTTGAGGATTTTATACATTTTGAAGGACTGCCGCATCTTTATTCCAGAAGCATTATATCAGATGCAACAGAAGCAACTAAGGTAATAAAGGATGTTATTTTTGAAGAGTCTGAGCGCAGAGGAAAGCTGTTAGCACAGGCAAGGGTGGCTAATATTACCGAATATAATAAGGTGGCAAATGAAAAGCTCGCTCCGATTGTGGTGGTTATAGACGAGTTCGCTGATCTTGCAGATCAGTTGGAAACCAAGAAAGAACAAAATGCTTTTTACAAGCCTGTTCAGCGAATAGCGCAGGCTGGACGTAGCAGAGGAATCCACCTAGTGATTTGTACACAGCGGCCTGAGGCTAAGCTTGTGCCAGCGACCACTAAGGCACAATTAAATGGACGTGTCGCTTTACGTGTTAATGATGGAATCTCATCACGAATGATTATTGAATCTCCAGATGCCCAATATCTTCAAAAGCACGGAGACATGATTTATAAGAACGGTGATGTGGTTGAACGAGCACAGGGGTATTTGATTGAGATTCCAGAGCTTGATGATATTGTGAAGAACGTTATCAATTGGAAAAATTGATAAGGGGGTGGCAAAGGGTGTTGGAAACAGAATTTGTACAAGGAATCTTCAAGGAAGAGTTGAAGAATCGGTTTTTATGCCTTGTTGAAGTAAATGGAGAAGATACCCTTTGCTATATACCATCCTCTTGTCGATTGAGTAATTTTGTTGACCTAAGAGGAAAGAAGGTAATCCTGACTCCTGTGACATCGAAGAATTCCAGGACAAAATACTCGGTATACGCTTTATGCATGGGGAGACAGCATATTTTATTGAATATGTCTCTTGCGAATAAAATTGTTGGAAACAACCTTCAAAACAGAAGATTCTCGTTCTTGGGGAGTCGCAAAAGTGTTAAGAAGGAATATACGGTGGGAAATTACAAATGCGATTTATACGTGGAGGATACTGGAACTGTAATTGAAATTAAGAGTATTCTCGCATTTGATAAAATGGCATATTTCCCGACAGTTTACTCTCAACGTGCAATTGAGCAGTTGATGAAAATAAATCAATTGTTGGATATGGGATACAACGTATGCTATATATTTATATCCTTAAATCAGAAGGTAAGGCAACTGCAAATCAATAGTGATATAGACGATTACTACAAGCTTTTCAGAGTCTGTATGCAGAAGGGGATGCTGTTAAAAGGATATTCCTTGTGCTTTAAAAATGAGGATATAACCATACGCTCTGAATTACCCGTATCGGTGTGCTCGATAGAAACAGGGACACCTTTTGGCGACAGCTAAACCTTTTGGCAATAGCCTGTACTTTTTGGCAATAGCTCATTCTTACGGAAAGGTGGGGACAAAACCGATGTTGGCAGCAGCATATGATTACAATCCAATAGTGTCAGCCAGCGGACTTCTCTTCGCTTTTTTCAGCACGGAATCCTGCGAAAATGCCCGATTTCTGGGCTTTTCTGGTAACTTTTGCCCTACTTTTACAGATATTGTTTGTATCAAAGATAGCGTCGGGATAGATTTTGCCTGTGGTACAGGGGGATTTTTGATTGATGCGGTGGAGCATCTTCGCAAGCAGGTTACCCGTGCCAAGGGCTATGCCATCATAGAACGCACAGTAATGGGTGTGGAGAAAAAGCAACTGCCCTATATGCTCTGCACGACAAATATGCTGCTCCATGATGTAAACTATCCGCAAATTACCCACGGGAATTCTCTGCAAAAGAACGTCCGTGACTACACGGAAACTGAAAAAGTGGACTTTATCCTGATGAATCCTCCATACGGCGGTCACGAGCAGGATGGCATTCAGGTCAATTTCCCGTCCAAGTTGCGAAGTTCGGAAACGGCAAATCTCTTTATGGTGGAAATATTATACCGCCTGCGGGAAGATGGACGCTGTGGCGTAATTCTGCCAGACGGCTTTTTACAGAACGATGATGCCAGCCTGATTCGCATTAAAGAAAAACTGTTCAGCGAATGTAACGTACATACCATAATCCGTATGCCCGGCAGCTGCTTTGCTCCTTATACGAGTATTGCAACCAATCTTCTGTTTTTTGACAAGACGGGATCAACCACTGAAACGTGGTTCTATCGGTTTGACCTTCCAAATGGGCAGAAGTTCAGCATGAAGCGCAATCTCATCACCAGAGAGAAGCTGGCGGCTATTGACGAATGGTGGGATAACCGCACGGAGATAAAAGACGAGAAAACGGATGAATCCCTCTCCGATACATGGAAATCACAGTGTGTCTCCATTGATACTATCGTGGGTGGGAATTATAATATTGATTTCTGCGGATTCCCCAATGAAGAAAAGGTCATTCTCTCGCCGGAAGATACCATCTCCACTTTTAAAGAAGAACGGGACAGACTTGACCGCAAGCTGGATGAAAAGCTGCATGAGATTCTTGAGTTGCTGGGGGTGGGGGAATGAAACTTTCAGATGCCTTAAAAAGTTCTATTTTACAAGACGCCTTGCAAGGGAAATTAACAAATCAACATATGGACGATATTTCTGTTAAATCACTTCTTGCTGTTTTGCAGCTAAATGAGCAAATAACAGACGAATATAGTGTACCAGAAAATTGGGCTATCATTAATTTAGGCGACCTGTGTGACATCAAGAATGGTTTTACTCCAAAACGGTCGGTCGAAGAATACTGGAATCCAAAAGAAGTACCTTGGTTTACTGTAGAAGATGTAAAATCACAAGGGCACATTATATATTCGACACAACAAATGATTAGTAGAGCGGCACTTGGAAATTCAACAGAGAGGATTGTTCCTGCTGATACAGTCCTTTTGTGCTGTACAAGCGCAACGATTGGAAACTATGCTATAGCAAAAATCCCACTAACCACAAATCAGCAATGGAATGGACTTGTAATTAAAAGTGAATTTAGCAATTTTGTTTTAACAGATTATTTGCTGTGCTGGGTTAAAACGCTGAAAGAAAAGTTGATAGGTACAGGGAAATCTACTACATTCCCATTTGTGTCAGTGAGGAAATTATCATCATTTAAAGTTCCTCTCCCTCCCATCGAGGAACAGCAGCGCATCGTTGACCGTGTAAACGAACTGCTTGCAAAAGTAGGTGAGTTCGAGAAAATCGAGAACAGGCTCACTGCTCTCAAAGAGAAGTTTCCTTCGGATTTGCGTGCGGCTATCCTTCAGGCAGCTATGCAGGGTGAACTGACGGAGCAGTTGGACACGGATAGCTCTGTGGATGACCTATTAGAAGATATTAGGACGCATCGGGATTGCCTGATAGCAGATGGAGTATATAGACCGAAATAAAAAACTAAGGCAGCTATCTGACAGAGATGTTCCATTTGATATTTCAGATTCTTGGCGGTGGATTAGACTTGGATATTGCTCTACATATGGGCAGACTAAGCTGAAGGCTTCTGTTGAAGAATGCCAATCTGATATATGGTCGTTGGACTTAGAGGATATCGAAAAAACCACTGGTACAGTAATAAGCAGGTGTCGGGCAAAGGACAGACAGATTAGCGGCGACAAGGTCAGATTTTTCAAAGGGAATAATTATATAGTAAACTACGCCCATATCTGCTGAAAATATTGATTGCCGATGAGGACGGAATCTGTTCTCCGGAGCTTATTCCTTTTGATATGATTGGGAGCATAAATCCAGAATATATTCTGTGGGTGCTGCGTTCCCCTCATGTGGATTATGTAATCAATTCAGTTACTTACGGCGTTAAAATGCCAAGGGTCGGCACTGAAACAATGATAAATCTGCTTATACCGCTTCCACCTATAGAGGAGCAACAACGCATTGTAGAGCGTTTGGATGCTTTGCTGACCCTGTGTGATGACTTAGTAAAAGAGTAGAGTGCAATTATTTCGAGAAAGTGTTTCCATGATTCATGGAGGGATAAACTTATGTTGAGCGTACAAAAGGCAGAGCAACTACTATCCGACAACGATAAGCTGCTGGATGGCATGAACAAATACAAACAAATTATGGAGTCTTTTCGTTATACAGATGTCTCGAAGAATGCGAATTTCCGGCGTACATTCAACAGGTTTTTCGTGATGCGCTCAAGGACGCTTTTGTACTACGATAAGTTCTACTCTTTTCTGGAGGAACGCAAGGATGTCAGAGCCACGTTTGAAGAGACGCTGGAAGAACTAAAAAATGCCAACGGCAAGCTCGAAATATCATTCTCAAGTAAGCTGGTTCATGTCATTGATCCTACACAGCCCATATGGGACAGGAATGTCTCAGTGCTACACTTTGGGATGAAGGTGCCCGGCTACGGAAAACCTATTGATGTTCGACAGACAGAAGTGATAAAGGTGTACCACGACTATTGCCACAGGTTTTACGATTATTTGGATTCAAATGAGGGGCAGGCGCTAATCCGGCTTTTTGATGACCAGTATCCTCACTCTGGGCTTACGGATGTGAAGAAGCTGGATTTCATCCTGTGGGCAGATGTCTGATAATAAGGAGCAGGCGCATAACTAACGAAGAAAAAATCAACAGAATACAATCGGTAATTGAAAATCCCAGCAACGAGGGGTTGTATTATAAGCTGCTCGAAGACATGGGTAACTTGAAAGGCGATTATGGCGACTATATGACCACCGATCCTATCAACTGTGATGTAGAGTTGAATCGTCTGCCTGTAGCGGACTATGAACTTGCTACTGCGCTGATGACCATGCTTCTCCGTGAAGACCATTTTTCGAATGGTTCTTTCGTGCGGCGCTATAGGGTTGGACAGGTGGATGCTGTGTTGAATCGGATGATTGAGACGCTGGCAGGGAAGAAAGTGACCTCCTAAACGAGAAAGCGATGGAGAGAATCGACACTCTGCCGGAACGTAATCCATTTACGATTAAGTACGAAACAATACCACCAAAAACGGAAAATTGGGATGCCTGTACTGAAGTGCTTGATAAGCAGGATGTAATGAAGCAACTGATGCGTGGGTGGTAAGTGAATATTTGTGAGTATAGCTCTTATTTGAAAAGAATAAGGAGGGGTAACACCAAATGAATTATCTATATCATTACACAAGCGTAGATACGCTTGCTTTGATTTTGAAAAACAAAACAATCTGCTTTAACAATTTGTTGTATGTGGATGATGCTGAAGAAGTTGAAACCAATGATATGGGGCCACTTGGTAAGTTCGTTTATGCGAGCTGCTGGACTGATTCGGATCAGGAATCAATACCGTTATGGAA
>JAJQCL010000169.1 GCA_021202715.1 Lachnospiraceae bacterium | reverse complement strand
CGGCCTTCTATCACCGCGGATGCGCTGGAGGCATTGATCGGGGCGATCTATCTGGATGGTGGGTTTGCTAGTGCAAAGGAATTTGTATGGAAATATATCATGAATGACATCGAGAACCGAAAACTCTTTTATGATAGCAAGACAATCCTTCAGGAAATGGTACAGGAGAAGGAACTGGGCGAGCTGACATACCGGCTTCTGAAAACAGAGGGGCCGGATCACTGCAAGGTCTTTACTTCTCAGGTGCTGATTGACGGCGAACCCCGGGGCGTCGGATCGGGACACAACAAGAAGCTGGCGGAGCAGGCGGCGGCCTATCAGGCCATCCGCAGGCTGAAAGAGGGGGACGCATGTATTTAAAGAAGATCGAGGCACAGGGATTCAAATCCTTCGCCAATAAGACGGTCCTCGAATTCCATGAGGGGATGATGGGGATCGTCGGCCCCAACGGCAGCGGCAAGAGCAACGTGGCGGATGCGGTTCGCTGGGTTCTCGGCGAGCAGAGTGCGCGCCAGCTGCGCGGCTCCAACATGCAGGATGTGATCTTTGCCGGGACGGAGAGCCGGAAGCCGCAGGGCTTCGCTTCGGTAGCGCTGACCATTGACAACGGCGATCACATGCTGGCCGTGGATTTTGATGAGGTGACGGTGGCCCGGCGCGTGTACCGCTCTGGTGAGAGTGAATACCTGCTGAACGGCCGGCAGTGCCGTCTGCGTGACATTCAGGAACTGTTTTATGATACGGGAGTCGGTAAGGAAGGCTATTCCATCATCGGGCAGGGGCAGATCGACAAAATCCTCAGCGGGCGGCCGGAAGACCGTCGGGAGCTCTTCGATGAGGCGGCGGGAATCGTTAAATATAAGCGCCGGAAGCATATCACGGAGAAGAAGCTGGAGACGGAGGAGGGAAATCTCGTCCGTGTGACGGATATTCTGCATGAGCTGGAGAAGCAGGTGGGCCCTCTGGAGCGCCAGTCGGAGAAGGCCAGGCAGTACCTGAAATGGAAGGACGAGCTGAAACAGGCGGATCTGCAGGCGTACTGTCTGGAATCGGCGGAGTATAAGAGGCGTCTGGCGGAGGCGGAAAAGAACCGGGCCATCGTGCAGGAAGACCGTGATCATACAAAGCAGCAGTCGGAGGAGATGAAGCGCCGCTATGACGCTCTGACAGAGGAGCGCAGTGAAGCGGAGGCGCGGCTGACGGCCTCACGGGATTCTCTGGCGGAAAAAAAGGTGCATCGGGAGAAGCTCGAGGGACAGATCCGTATCCTGGAGGAACAGATGCAGGCAGCCCAGGCCAGCAGTGAACAGGTTCGGGAGCGAATCGACGCGCTGGAACGGGAGGCACAGGAAAAGGACGGGCAGAGAGCGGCGCTGACGCAGCAGCGTGAAGAGCTGACGCAGCAGCGCGAAGCCCGGGAGCGCGAAGCGGAGCGTCTGAGCCGTGAGCAGACGGCCTGTCAGGCGGCAATCCGGCAGCGGGAGCTTCACCTGGAAGACAGTCAGCGGCAGCAGCGGGAGCTGCTGGAGGAGAAAGCAGAGCTGGGAGCCTCTCTGAAACGCTGTGAGACGATGCTGGAGCAGGTGCAGAACCGGCTGGATGAAACGGAACAGCTGGCCGGGGATGAGCGGCAGCGCGTGGAAGAACTGGCGGCACAGACCGGAGCGCTGACAGCGCAGCTCGCGGAGCGGGAGGCCGAAGAGCAACGTCAGAAGGATGCGCTGGATGAAGCGGTCGGCGCGCTGGAGACAGCGGAGTGGGAATTGAAGGATCACAACCGCAAAGCGTCGGCCCTGGACCAGAAATATCACTCTCTGAAATCCCGCCGGGATTCACTGGTGAATCTGACGGAACGCTACGAGGGTTATGGCAGCAGCATTCGCAGGGTCATGGAGAGAAAGAAGGATACGCCCGGCATCCGCGGGGTAGTTGCCGATCTGTTTCATACGGACCGGACCTATGAGACGGCGCTGGAGACGGCGCTCGGCGGACGGATTCAGAATATCGTGACGGATACGGAACAGACGGCCCGGAATCTGATCGAGTATCTGAAGCGGAACCGTCTGGGGCGGGCGACCTTTCTGCCGCTGTCGAGCGTGCGGGGGAAGAACAGCTTTCCCCGTCCGGAGGCACTCCGGGAACCCGGTGCGCTGGGGATCGCCAGTGAACTGGTGGAGACAGCAGAGGAATACCGCGGGATCGCGGCACATCTGCTGGGACGTTATCTGGTCGTGGATACCATCGACCACGCTCTGGCGATCGCGGCCCGCTATCAATATTCTCTCAACCTGGTGACGCTGGAGGGCGAGCTGTTAAGTCCCGGCGGCGCCATGACCGGCGGCAGTTACCGGAATAACAGCAATCTGCTGGGACGGCGCCGGGAGATCGACGAGCTGGCGGCGTCGATCCGTCAGGTGCAGGGAGAGCAGGAAACCTGCCGGGCGGAGATCCGCGCTCTGGAGCAAAAGATTGCGGAGACCCGCGGACAGCTGGAGGAACTTCGTCAGGAGACGCACCGGCTGGAGCTGGAAAAGAACACTCTCTCCATGGATCTGGCACGGCTTCATTCGCAGGCAGAGGAACTGCAGAGAGAGAGCCTGGACCGGGATGCGGAGCGCGAGCATCTGTCCGCAGAGTTGGAAGAGTGGAAACAGGAGAAACAGGAGCTGACAGAGAGCCTGGAAGAACTGGAGCAGAACCTGGTCGGTCTGACGCAGGGCGGTGAGGCGGACGGCGACCGGCTCGAGGCGCAGCGCAGCCGTCTGGAAAAACTGACCGCACAGATTGCCGACGTCCGGCAGGACGCGGCAGCTCTGGAACAGAAGGCCGGGTTCCTGGGGGAGAACCTGAACCGCCTGCGCTCCGAAAGCGAACATACCCGACGGGAAGCGGAAGAACTGCAGGAGAGCCTGGCGGGGGGCGAGGAGCAGGCTGCAGCGCGGGAGCGGACGCGTGATGACCTGCGCGCTGCTGTGGAAACCGAGACGGCGGCCTGTGACGCGCTGGAACAGGAGATGGAACAGAAGGTCACAGAACAGGATGCGCTGGCGGCCCGTCAGAAAAAGATTTTTGACGACCGGGAGGAAATCAATGTCCGGCTGAGCGATCTTGACCGGGAGATTTACCGTTTGCAGAATTCTGTGGAGCGTCTGGAGGATCAGATCGCCAAACAGGCGGATTATATCTGGAAGGAATATGAGATGACGCCCTCGGAGGCGGAGAAGACGGACGTGCCGGAGGGACTGAGCCTGACGGAGAGCCGTCGCGAAGCGGGACGGATGCGTCAGCAGATCCGGGAGCTGGGGCCGGTGAATGTCAACGCCATCGAAGAGTATAAGGAAGTCTCCGAACGCTACACCTTCATCCGCGATCAGCATGAGGATCTGGTGAAGGCGGCGGAGAGTCTCAAGAAGATTATCCGCGAGCTGGAGGCGGGGATGCGCACCCAGTTTCAGGAGAAATTCGCCCAGATCCAGAAGGAGTTCGCCCGGGTGTTCCGGGAGCTCTTCGGAGGCGGGCGGGGCAGCCTGGAGCTGCAGGAAGCCGACGACATTCTGGAGGCAGGCATTCTCATCAATGCCCAGCCGCCGGGCAAGAAGCTGCAGAATATGATGCAGCTCTCCGGCGGAGAGAAGGCTCTCTCGGCAATCGCCCTGCTCTTCGCCATCCAGAACCTGAAACCGTCGCCCTTCTGCCTGCTGGATGAGATCGAGGCGGCCCTGGATGAGCCCAATGTAGACCGTTTTGCGCAATACCTGGATAAGCTCAAGGATCACACACAGTTTATCGTCATCACACACCGGCGCGGGACGATGGAGATGGCCGACCGTCTCTACGGGATCACCATGCAGGAAAAGGGCGTATCCGCTCTGGTCTCCGTCGATCTGACCGATGAGGCACTTGACGAACTGACAAATGGAACGTAAGATATAGTGTTAAGGGGAGGAGAGCGATCACATGAGCGAGACAGAGACAAAGAAAAAAGGCCTGTTTGCCCGACTGAAAGAAGGGCTCGCGAAGACGCGGAACAATATTGCTGATGGCTTCGATTCGATTTTCAATGGCTTCTCCAGTATTGACGATGATTTCTATGAGGAACTGGAGGAGATCCTGATTATGGGAGATCTGGGAGTCCATGCGACGACAGAGATCCTGGACAGACTGAAAGAACAGGTCAGGGAACAGCATCTGAAGGAACCGACAGCCTGCCGTCAGCTTCTCATCGACACGATCAAAGAACGTATGAATGTGGGAGAAAATGCCTACGAGTTCGAGGATCGTCCGTCGGTGCTTCTGGTGGTCGGCGTCAACGGCGTCGGCAAGACAACGTCTATTGGCAAGCTGGCCAGCCAGATGAAGAGCCGCGGGAAGCGGGTGATTCTGGCGGCGGCGGATACCTTCCGCGCCGGAGCCATCGAACAGCTGCGCGAGTGGGCGAACCGGGCCGGGGTGGAGATCATTGCCCAGAATGAGGGCTCGGATCCGGCCGCTGTGGTGTTCGATGCCGTTTCGGCGGCGAAAGCCCGAAAAGCGGATATCCTGATCTGCGACACAGCGGGGCGTCTTCACAATAAGAAGAACCTGATGGAGGAGCTGAAGAAGATTAACCGGATCATCGATCGGGAATACCCGGAGGCCTATAAGGAGACGCTGATCGTCCTGGACGGCACGACCGGGCAGAATGCCCTGGCGCAGGCCCGTGAGTTTATGGCGGTGGCTGACGTCAGCGGCATCATCCTGACCAAGATGGACGGAACCGCGAAGGGCGGCATCGCCGTGGCCGTGCAGGCAGAGCTTGGCATCCCGGTGAAGTACATCGGCATCGGCGAACACATCGATGATCTGCAGAAATTTGACGTGGATTCCTACGTGGACGCCCTGTTCGCGGAGTAGGCAATAGACAGACACGGATGACAAGATGGATTTGTTATCCGCAGAAGGCAGTTTTTAACGGAATGAGGAAATGACATGCTGACATTGGAGAAATTTGAAGAGGCAACGGAGATCGTTCAGAAAGTGACCCGGGAGACGAAGCTGCAGTACAGCGAGTATTTCAGCGCGCAGACGGGAAACAGGGTGTACCTGAAGCCGGAGAACATGCAGAAGACCGGCGCCTACAAGATTCGCGGCGCCTATTATAAGATCAGCACGCTCTCCGAGGAGGAGCGGGCGAAGGGGCTGATCACGGCTTCCGCCGTGAATCACGCGCAGGGTGTGGCCTACGCGGCGCAGCAGTATGGCGTGAAGGCCACCATCGTTATGCCGACGGTGACGCCGCTGATGAAGGTGAACCGCACCAAGAGCTACGGCGCGGAGGTCGTGCTCTATGGAGATGTCTATGATGACGCTTACGACTATGCCTGCAAGCTGGCGGAGGAGAATGGCTACACCTTCATCCATCCTTTCGATGATCTGGATGTGGCGACCGGCCAGGGAACCATCGCCATGGAAATTTTCAAGGAGCTGCCGACCGTGGATTACATCCTGGTGCCCGTGGGCGGCGGCGGTCTGGTGACCGGAATCTCGACACT
>JAJQCL010000140.1:19242-20804 GCA_021202715.1 Lachnospiraceae bacterium | reverse complement strand
TTTCATGTCCGTGACGTGAATGTATTCCGGCTCTCCCGTTTCCAGATTGCTGAAGACCATGTAGAACTGCATCGGTGACTCCAGGAAAGCTTCATAATCGTAGGGATCCAACGCATCCGGCAGTTCGCGGTAGCAGAAATCGTTGCCCACAAAGCTGCCGGTGGTGATCAGATTGCGGAAACTCATGA
The DNA here is from genome assembly GCA_021202715.1 of Lachnospiraceae bacterium. Classification (GTDB taxonomy): domain Bacteria; phylum Bacillota; class Clostridia; order Lachnospirales; family Lachnospiraceae; genus UBA3305. The sequence goes on along the minus strand of JAJQCL010000140.1, from coordinate 20,616 downwards.
AGCGCGGATCACGGCAATATTCCTTATAATAGCGAATGCTGCGCCCTTTCTGTCCGGATATATAAGAACAGCCGTGGATCGCTCCGGCGGACACGCCGATGACGCCGTCAAAGGGCAGTACCTCTTCCATAAATACATCTAAGATTCCCGCTGTATAAAGGCCGCGCATGCCGCCGCCCTCCAGCACCAGTCCAGTCGTCATTTTCAATTCCTCCTGTGGGGCAGCCGAAACATGGCTGCCCTTCTACGTTTTCGGGTGATTCATTGTCAGTGCAGCAGACAGGCCAGTCGTTTCAGGTATTCTTCCAAGAAAGCGGGATCTTCAAAAGCCGGTTCGCTCTCTTCCAGATAGCAGTCTCCGCCGAATTCCGGACGGAAGACCTGCCGCCCCATGTCTCCGGGGAGCTTGAGGAAGGTTCCCTCCCGGCGCAGATAGCAGGTCTTCGGCGTGGCCGGCCTGCGGAAGTCCCGATCGACGTAGGCGGCTACACTCTTATGCACGGCCGTATCCTCGGCGGGCAGATAATAGTAGCTGCGATAATCCGGCAGGAAATATTTGAGCTCGCCCTGGAAACGGGGCACCGTCAGACGTAAGGCGCTCTCGCGAAGATATCCCTGCCATTCGTTTTCCTGAAAAAAGACCGGCTGAGGGAAGCAGAGGCTTAAGCGGAGCAGGAAGGTGTCTGCAGTCTCTCCCTTCTCCCGATCCATCAACTCTTCGACGGAAAATCTACCGCCGAGGAAATCCGCATAGGTCAGCGCGGGCAGCAGCCGGGGCATTCCAAGGATGTCCTCCTCGTTGTGAAGAAGGAGCAAATGTTCGCTGTGGGCGTCCGGCTGCCGTACATATTCCCGGTATACGTCGATCAGCTGACCGCCGTTATATTCATCCTCCCGTCCCAGGCCCAGAAAGGTTTCGATCGTCTTCAGTTTACAGTTTGGCAGTCTCAGAAAATCCTTGCAGGGACGAAGCCTTTTGTAAAGATCCAGACTGGGAAGCTCCATGAAGTGGTCCTGGATTCCGTAGTGTGCCGCCCGCCGGTGCAGGAAGGGCAGATCAAAATGGTCTCCGTTGAAATGGATCAACAGGTCAAACGGCTCCGTGAAGTCCTGAAATTTCTTCAGAAGCATTTCCTCATCCCGCGGATTTTCGGCGAACCACTGCGCGAATCTCCAGGTATTTCCCGCCGGATAGCAACAGCCCACCAGATATACCTGGGAGCGGTCAGCGGAAAGGCCGGTGGTCTCGATGTCCAGAAACAGGGGATGTTTGCCCGGGCAGAACGCTTCCGTCTTCGGAGCCTCGGGAATGGGTACATTTTTTTCAATGATTTTCATGCGTATTTCCTCAGATCGTTCAATATATAAGTATAC
>JAJQCL010000140.1:0-19232 GCA_021202715.1 Lachnospiraceae bacterium | reverse complement strand
GATTTATTTCCTGCCCTATGATATAGTAAATCATAACTGTGCCCTGTGTTATCCGGAAACGGAGAAGGCGGGGAGACTGCTGCAGGGCGGAGGAGAACGTCATGATTTCTTATGTGAGAGGAGAGCTGATCTCGGTCGATGCCGATACCATTGTCGTGGAGGCGGGACAGATCGGTTATAACATTCGCGTACCCCTGTCGCTTCCGGAACAGCTTCCGCCGATCGGGGCGGAGGTGCGCATTTACACGCATTTTCAGGTGCGTGAGGACGCGATGCAGCTCTTCGGCTTCCTGACCCGGGACGATCGGGAGATCTTCCGGATGCTGCTCGGCGTCAGTGGGGTCGGTCCCAAGGTGGCGCTGGGAGTTCTGTCCGTCATGACGACCGACGATTTGCGGTTTGCTGTTCTCTCGGGGGATGCGAAAGCGATCGCCCGGGCGCCGGGACTGGGGCCCAAGACCGCGCAGAAGGTCATTCTCGAACTCAAGGACAAGCTGGATCTGGAGGAAGCCTTCGAGAAGCGTCTGGAGCATACCGAGGAAGGAACGAAGCCGGGAACGGCTGCGTCGGACGCCCGGGGAGAGACCGTGGAGGCTTTGACAGCTCTGGGATATTCTGCGACAGAGGCTCTGCGGGCTGTCCGCGGCGTGGAGAATGCGGAGGAAATGGACGTGGAGGAGCTTTTGAAACAGGCTCTGAAGGGGCTGTCCCTGTTCTGAACAGACAACACAGACCCGTCGCCCTGAGGTTCGCCGGGAAAGGCTTTACGCTGCCATTATCAGAATGAATCGAAGAGTATATCTGCTATGGAAAGACGCATTATAAATACAGAGCTGACCGAGGAGGACAGCCGGATCGAGAACAGTCTCCGGCCGCAGCTCCTCGCAGACTATATCGGACAGGATAAGATCAAGCAGACTTTAAAGGTCTACATCGAGGCGGCGAAGAGCCGCGGAGAAGCGCTGGATCATATTCTGTTTTACGGCCCGCCAGGCCTGGGCAAGACGACTCTGGCCGGTATCATCGCCAATGAGATGGCGGTTCATATGAAGATCACATCCGGCCCCGCGATCGAGCGGCCCGGGGAGATGGCGGCGGTACTGAACAACCTCCAGGAGGGGGATGTTCTGTTTATCGATGAGATCCATCGTCTGGATCGACAGGTGGAGGAGGTACTCTACGCGGCGATGGAGGATTACGCCATCGACATTGTCATCGGCAAGGGTGCTTCCGCCCGCTCGATTCGTCTGGATCTGCCTCATTTTACACTTGTGGGAGCCACGACACGGGCGGGGATGCTGACAGCACCTCTGCGGGACCGTTTCGGCGTGATCCAGCGGCTGGAATTCTATACGCCGGAGGAACTGACCGTCATTGTCAACCGTTCGGCGCAGGTACTGGGTGTAGAGATCGAACCGGAAGGAGCGCAGGAGATCGCCCGGCGTTCCCGTGGGACCCCCCGTCTGGCCAATCGCCTCCTGAAACGGGTGCGGGATTTCGCACAGGTGCGGTTTGACGGCCGGATCACCCGTGAGGTGGCAGATTATACGCTGACGTTGCTGGAGGTGGACCGGTATGGGCTGGATGCCACGGACCGGAAGGTTCTGCTGACGATCATTGACAAGTTTTCCGGTGGACCGGTCGGCCTTGAGACACTGGCCGCGGCGCTGGGGGAGGATGCGGGAACTCTCGAGGATGTCTGCGAGCCGTATCTGATTCAAAACGGATTTATGAACCGGACACCCCGGGGGCGGGTAGCCACGGCGCTGGCCTGTGAGCATCTGCACCGGTCTGTGCCCGGGGTATGAGGGGCTGAGGGCAACGATGCGTGTTCTCAGTATCCCGGTATCCCTGTCCCCCTTTTAAAATGGGGATGGATGGCGGGGATGAATGGGTTTGATGGATAGACAACAGGAAGGAGTGCGCCGCCGCGCGGAGGTACTATGACAGATAAGATGTATACAGAAGTAACGATCGCCGGAAGGACCTATACTCTGGGCGGTTTTGAGGAGGAAGTGTATCTGCAGAAGATCGCCACGTATATTAACAGCAAGCTGGGAGCGCTGCGGGAAACGCGGGGGTTTATGCGCCAGTCGGCGGACTATCGGAATCTGCTCCTGGAAATGAACATGGCGGATGATTATTTTCGGGAGAAGAAGCGGGCGGATATGATGGAGGAACGCATGGAATCTCTGGAGAGAGAGATCGACGATCTGAAACATCGCCTGGTGGCGGAGCAGCTGCGCAGGGAGCAGGAAGAGGAACACGGCGAAGCGCTCCCGGAGGAGAAGACGGAATGACGGAGTTACCCTGTGAGCTGCTGGCTCCGGCCGGATCCTGGGAGAGTATGACAGCGGCCTTCCGGGCCGGCGCCGATGCGGTCTATATGGGTGGCCCGCGGTTCGGCGCCCGGGCCTACGCGGAGAACCCCGACGAGGACGGGCTGCTGGCGGCCATCGATCTGGCCCATCTTCATGGGAAGAGACTCTATCTGACCGTCAATACGCTGATGAAGGAGCGGGAGCTGCAGGAAGAGCTGGGGCCGTATCTGGAGCCTCTCTACCGGCAGGGACTGGATGCGGTGATCGTGCAGGATCTGGGTGTGCTCGCCTTCATCCGGAACGGTTTCCCGGATCTGGATATTCATGTCAGCACACAGATGACGGTGGCTTCTCCCTGGGGAGCTCGCCAGACGGAGCAGCTGGGAGCCTGCCGTCTGGTGCTTCCGAGAGAGCTTTCGCTGGAGGAGATCGCGGCTATACATCAGGCGACGGGGCAGGAAATCGAGGTCTTCATCCACGGAGCGCTCTGCTATTGCTATTCAGGGCAGTGTCTGCTGAGCAGCCTGATCGGGGGACGCAGCGGCAACCGGGGGCGCTGCGCGCAGCCCTGCCGTCTTCCCTACAATGATTCGCATCTGCTGAACCTGAAGGATCTGTGTACGCTGGATATCCTCCCGGAGATTCTTGAGGCAGGCGTTTATTCCCTGAAGATCGAGGGACGCATGAAGAGCCCCCGTTATACGGCAGGGGTCACCCGTGTTTACCGCAAATATGTTGACCGTTTCCTTACCCGCGGTCACAGCGGGTACCGGGTCGATGAGGCGGACCGCGAGCTGCTGAGGCAGCTTTTTGATCGCGGCGGTTTTACGGAGGGGTATTTCCGTCAGCACAACGGTGCGGAGATGATCTATACCGGGGAGAAGCCGCGTTTCCGGGAGACCGATGAAGCACGGCTGAGGAAGCTGGATGCGGCTTTCCTCACCGGAAAATATCAGGAGCCTGTGAGCGGACATATCCGAATAATTCCCGGAGAACCGGTTTTTATAGAAGTAAAATGCAACAGGACGGCCGTACGGCATACCGGTCCCGAAGTCAGTCCGGCGAAGAGTCGACCTCTGACCCGGAAGGATGTGGAGCGGTGCCTGCAAAAAACCGGAGACGCGCCGTTTGTCTTTGGAGAGCTGACAGTTGAGCTGGAGGAAAATGCGTTTCTTCCGGTCGGCATCCTGAACCGATTGCGGAGAGAGGTCCTGGCGGACCTGGAGAAGGAGATTTGTGGTGCTTATCGACGTGTCCGTTGAGAATATGAACCATCTGCCGGAGGTGCTGGAGATCCCGGAGGTGGACGGAATCTTTCTGCCGGGGGACCGTCTGGAGCCGGAGACTTGGCGGAGGACTGCAGAATGCGTGCAGCGCGCCGGGAAGAGCGCGTATCTGGCGCTGCCTCATATCTTCCGGAAGGAAACCGGCGGGTATTTCGTTTCACATCAACGGGAACTGGCGGCCGCGGGCTTTGACGGCTTTCTGGTACGGCGCCTGGATGAGGCCGGATTCCTGATGGAGCAGAAGCTGCCGGGGCTGCGGATTTTTGATGCCGGGATGTATACCTGGAACCGGGAAGCCGTGGAGGTGATGCGGTCTCTGGGGGCGGACATTCTGACGATGCCGTACGAGGGCCGGGAGCGAGAACTGGCGGAACGTGGGTATGAGGACAGCGAGCTGGTCGTCTACGGGCGGCTTCCGGCGATGATTTCCGCCCAGTGTACCGGGAAGACACAGGGGAGATGTCGTGCGGCGCGGGGGAAGAAGGAAGACATCTTCCGGACGCCTTCCTTTCGCAGGCTGCGTGACCGCAAGGGAGCTTTCTTCGTGGAGGATTCTCGCTGCCGGTTCTGCTACAGCGTTCTGTACAACAGTGTTCCGCTGTGGCTGCTCGACCGGGTGCCGACGGCGTGCAGGCGGATTCGTTTTTCCTTTACCGATGAAGAGGTGGGGGAAGTGAGCCGGATCCTCCGCGCGTATGTGCGGGGTGAACGAACGCCTGTCGGGAGCTTTACACGGGGACATTTTACGAGGGGAGTGGAATAGATGGTAAATCTGGTATTGGAATATTCCCGCTATCTGATGCTGCTGATCATGATTCTCTACACCATCCTGAATCTGTATGCGCTTCGCAGTCTGGATCCCGCGTGGCAGAACCGGATCTGCCGGAAGCAGATGTGGCTGACCTTCCTGCTGCAGCTTCTGGGATACGGAATCATTTATCTCAAGACGGAAGAGCTGGAAATGCTGCAGTTCTATGGCATTCAGGTGGCGGTTTTCTTCCTCTATTATATGCTTTTCGGTTTGATCTATCGCCACGGCTCCCGGGTATTGATCAGCAACACGATTATGTTAGTAACCATCGGTATCATGGAGCAGACGCGGCTGAATGTCAGCTACGCAAAGACACAGTTTTTCTTTGTCTGTGTCGGTTTTGTTCTGACACTGCTGATCCCGGTGGTGATCCGCTATATGCATGTTCTCGCAAAATGGGCCTGGTTCTACGGGATTCTGGGCATCGCCCTGCTGGCCGTCGTCTGGCGGACCGGTAATACGACGCTGGGCGCGCAGCTCTCCATTTCTCTGGGGCCGATCACGCTGCAGCCGTCCGAATTTATCAAGATCACCTTTGTTTTCTTTACAGCTTCCATGCTGCAGAAAAGCACTTCTTTTAAAAATGTGGTTGTCACGACGATCGTGGCGGCCATTCATGTGCTGATCCTGGTGGCCTCCACCGATCTGGGAAACGCTCTGGTGTATTTTGTATCCTATGTCTTTATGCTGTTTGTCGCCACTCATCAGCCGCTGTATCTGGCGGCGGGCTTCGGGAGCGGCGGCGTGGCGGGCGTGTTGGCTTACAGGCTGTTCACCCATGTACAGACCCGGGTGAAAATGTGGCAGGATCCTTTTTACGATTACAGCGGCGGCAGCTATCAGATCGCCCAGTGTATGTTCGCCATCAGCACCGGCGGCTGGCTGGGACTGGGATTCTATCAGGGGATTCCCACGACGATTCCCCTGGCCCGCAACGACGCTGTGTTTGCAGCGATCTGGGAGGAATTCGGCGGGATCTTCTGTATCTGCCTGATCCTGACCTATCTGGGCTTTGTGCTGCAGATGATCTGGGTCTCCACCTGGATGAATGAGATGTTTTATAAGCTGGTCGGATTCGGACTGGCCGTGCTCTTCGGCTTTCAGGTCTTCCTGCATGTCGGGGGCGTCACAAAGATGATTCCGATGACAGGAATCACCCTGCCGCTGATCAGCTACGGCGGCAGCTCGGTGATCAGCACGATGATCATCATCGGAATCATTCAGGGACTGCATTTGATGAAGGAAAAGGAGGTGCGGGAGCTTGACGCAGAGAGACGATACGAGGAGCAGAGGCACTACGAGGAGCAGCGGCGTCGGGAGGAGCAGCGGCGGTACGAAGAACGTCGGCAATACGAAGAACGTCGACAGTACGAGGAGCGGCAGCGCCGGGGCCGGGAGGACACGCGCCGGAGCGGGAGCGCAGACAGGCAGAACCAACGCACAAAACGGCGGTCGGAAAGCCGCGCCGAGGAGGACGGATTCGAGATTATCGAGAGAGGAAAGAGCACAACAAAGAAAACGCGCCAGTGAGGAGAAAATGAAGCTCCGTCGGACGAATCGGGAGATCATGGCGGTCTGTACGGTAGTCACGCTGCTGTTCGTGGGGATTCTCGGCTATATGGCGTACTTCCTCTACAACGATGCCGACAGTTATCGGAACAACAGCTACAATTCCAAGCGGCAGACGCTCTTAGAAGATAAATATACCCGTGGAGAGATTCAGGCGGCCGACGGGACCACTCTGGCGGTGACTGAGGTGGACGACGACGGGGACGAGACGCGTACCTACCCTTACGGGAGGACCTTCGCCCATGTGGTCGGCTATACAGTCAACGGCGTGGCGGGGCTGGAGTCTCAGGCGGCCAGCTATCTGCTGGAGTCCCACACCAACCCGCTTCTGCGCATCCTCGACGCGCTGCAGGGCAATAAATCGGTGGGGGACACTGTAACCACGACGCTCAATATGACTCTGCAGGAAGTGGCTTATGAGGCCTTGGGTGACAAGGACGGAGCCATCGTCGTGCTGGAGCCCTCCACCGGCAAGGTGCTGGCCATGGTCAGCAAGCCGGACTTTGATCCGAATACGTTGGCGGAGGACTGGGATTCTCTGGTCAGTGACGAGAACACGGATGCCAATCTGGTGAACCGGGCGACGCAGGGACTGTATACCCCCGGCTCGACCTTTAAACTCCTGACCGTACTGGAATACATCCGGGAATATCCCAACAGCTGGGAGGATTTCGAGTTCACCTGCACCGGTTCTTATACTGTGGATGGCTATACCATCAAATGCTCCCACAGCGCGGTCCATGGGACACAGACGCTGGAGGAGGCTTTTGCCAATTCCTGCAACGGCGCATTCGCTTATCTGGGACAGATGCTGAGCTTCAGCAGCTTCTATGATCTCTGCGAATCGGTGGGCTACAACCAGACCTGGAGCGGCGGGGTTCCGGCCACAGCCAGCTCCTTTGTTCTGGACAACAACAATTCCCTCTGGAACATCCTGCAGACCTCGATCGGGCAGGGCGAGACAACCGTGACGCCCCTCTTTAACGCGATGATCGCCGCGGCGGTGGCCAACGACGGCGTCATGATGACGCCTTACCTGATCAGCTCGGTGACGAGTCAGTACGGAGACAAAGTGGAGTCCTTCACCTCCTCCGAATATCGGACCATCATGACCGAGGAAGAAGCAGAGATCCTGCAGAGCATGATGGAGCTGGTGGTGTCAGACGGTACGGGCGATGATGCGGCTGGGGACGGCTATACCGCGGCCGGAAAGACCGGCTCCGCGGAGGTCAGCAGCGACGCGGAGACCAACGCCTGGTTCATCGGGTACGCCTCTTCTGACAGCAACCCTGACAAACAGATCGCGGTGAGCGTGATCGTGGAGGGCGGCGGCAGCGGCGGCTCCGTGGCGGCCCCGATCGCGAAGAAGATCTTTGAGGCGTATTTTAACTGAGGTAAATCATAAGAATCCGGTTGAAACAGGAAGGAGTGGCTTTGTAGTGTTGAATGAAGCAGTTGGCCCGGCAGATATAGAAAAGATTCTCTGGAACCGCCGGGGCTCGCACATGGTCCTTCAGGAGCGGCAGGCAGAAGGAGTCACTTATCTCGTCTACTCGCATCTGGAGGAATCCGGCCTGGTGCGCCATGGCTTCTCCACGCGTCTGGGCGGTGTGAGCGAGGGCTGCTGTGCCTCGATGAACCTGTCTGTGCGGGATGGCGATACGCAGGAGAATGTCACGGAGAATTATCGCCGGATGGCGCTTGCGCTGGGCGTGGATCCGGAGCGTCTGGTGCTGTCGGCACAGACGCACACGACGAACGTCCGCCGGGTGACAGAAGCGGACGCGGGGAAGGGCTACCTTCGAGAGCAGGACTATACGGACGTGGACGGCCTGATCACGGATGTGCCGGGGCTCACGCTGGTGACGCATTTTGCAGACTGCGTGCCGCTGTTTTTTCTGGATCCGGTGCACCGAGCCATCGGTCTGAGCCACTCCGGCTGGCGGGGCACTGTGGGGAAGATGGGACAGGTTACTCTTCATGCTATGAATGAAGCATTCGGAACGCACCCGGAGGATGTGCTGGCGGCCATTGGCCCCAGTATCTGCAGGGACTGCTATGAGGTCAGCGAGGACGTCGCGGAGGCTTTCCGAAGTATTTTCCCGGAAGACGTCTGGCCGGAGATCATGGATGAGAAGGGCGGCGGGAAATACCAGCTGGATCTGTGGGCGGCCAACCGGCGGATTCTGCTTGATGCAGGCGTGCAGGAGAAGAACCTGCAGGTGACAGACCTGTGTACCTCCTGCAATGCCCGGTGGCTGTTCTAACACCGTGAGTCTGAAATAAAAAATCCCTGGGAGGAGTACCATATAGAAGGACTTTCCCGGGGATTTTTCATTTAGATGTAGCAGCTTATTTCTCAGCTATTCCGATAATTATGAATCAGTCTCTGCAGTTTCTCCGTATGCGACATGACGCCGGACAGGGAGACATCGTGGTTCAGTGTATTGATGATCGTGGCAACGTATTTGGTCATATCCGCCTCCAGGTACCAGGGGCGGGTCAGCAGATCCGGATTCCGGTAATTCAGGTTGGTGGTGATGACATAATCGAAATACCCGGCGTTGTAGTAGCGGTCGAAGTTGTCAAGGCCGGAGGTAAACAGGCCGAAGGTGCAGCAGACGATGATCCGTTTGGCCTTGCGGCGCTTCAGCTCCTTGGCGGTATCGAGCATGCTGTCGCCGGAGGCGATCATGTCGTCAATGATGAGGCAGGTCTTGCCCTCCACGTCGGCGCCCAGGAACTCGTGGGCCACCACGGGGTTCTTACCGTTCACGACGCGGGAATAATCCCGCCGTTTGTAGAACATGCCGACGTCGACGCCCAGGTTGTTGGCCAGATACACGGCCCGGCCCATGGCGCCCTCGTCGGGGCTGATGATCATCAGAGAATTCTTATCCGTAGGAATGTCTTTATCTTTTCCCAGCAGTGCTTTCATGAATTGATAGACGACAGGAAAGCTGTCAAAGTCGTGGAGCGGGATGGCATTCTGTACCCGCGGATCATGGACGTCGAAGGTGATAATGTTGGTCACACCCATATTTGCCAGCTCTTCCAGCGCCATGGCGCAGTCCAGAGACTCCCGGTTGGTTCTCTTGTGCTGGCGGCTCTCGTAGAGGAAGGGCATGATGACGTTGACGCGGCGCGCGGAAGTCATGGAGGTGGCGATGATGCGCTTCAGATCCTGATAATGATCGTCGGGGGACATCCGGTGCTCCCTGCCGTACATCGGGAAGGTCATGCTGTAGTTCGTCACGTCGGACAGGATGAAGAGGTCGGAGCCGCGGACGGACTCATGGATCATGCCCTTGGCCTCTCCAGAACCGAAGCGGGGACAGCTCGTCTCCACCAGATAGGAATCCCGGTCATAGCCGCGGAATTCGATGTTGGATTCCCGCTGCTGCAGGATCTCCTGGTCATTTTTACGGAATCCAACGATGTAATCGTCGACAGCTTTGCCGAATTCCGCACAGTTCTCCATGGCGATGATTTTCAGGGGTGCCAGGGGGATGGTATTTTTGAACGTGTAATCTTTGGCCATGTCGCCCTCCTAAACGTCGTTTTTTCGCTTGCGCCGACACCAGTCGCGGGCTGTGCAATCCGCCGTTCCCCGTGCGTTGATGCACGTTTTGATCGTCAATGACTTTGTGTCATTTCCGCCTGTGCCGATCGAGTGCATTTAAGTTTATACCATCAAGCAGGAAGAAACGCAAGAGATTCTGTGAAAAGAATCCGGGAAATACTTCTGAAAATGGGGGAAGAAAAGTCTTTTATACAAAGAGAAACAGGAGCCATTTGGGGGGAGGGCTCCTGTTTCCAAGGGGAAAATATATGAAAAACGATTTCAGGAATATGATTCCTGACGTTTTGTATGGTACCAATAAAATGTGAAGATCTCGTGTTTTAAACTTGAGAAAAAAATGAACAAAAGAAAAAAAGTATAAAATAAACACAAAAGCGGAGCTGTGCAAAGGCGCTTGAATCCTGTGGTGATCTCTGGTATAATACCGGAAGAAATTGATCGGAAGCGGGCGGTTCCTGAGCCCGAACAGAGCGTCAGGAGCGAAAGTGCCCCCATGAGGAGGAAAACCATGGCGAACGCAAACGAAGCGGAGAGCAGAAGCACGCATGTTATTCATGAGAAGGATCAGGTAGGACAGGTGATTATCGCCGATGAAGTGGTCGCCAGCATCGCCGGAGTGGCGGCGACTGAGGTGGAAGGCGTGGCCTCCATGGCTGACAATATCAGCCGCGAGCTCATCGCCAAGCTGGGCCGGAATTCCAAGGGCGTCCGCGTGGATGTGGGCGAGGATGAAGTGACCGTCTATCTGTCTCTGAATATCACCTACGGGTACAGCATTCCCGAGACGGCGGCCAAGGTGCAGGAGAGCGTGAAAAAGGCCATCGAGAGTATGATCGGCTTCTCCGTCAAAAATGTCCACATCAAGATCGCCGGCGTTGTTGTCGGTAAGTAGGAGACCGTTATGACGAGAAGAGAGATCCGGGAGCACATTTTTAAGGAGCTGTTCCTCGCGGCGTTCTATGACGCGGAGGAGTACGCGGAACAGTGTGCCCGTTACCGGGATGATCTGGAAGACGTACGGGTCGAGGAGATGACCGAACTCGCGGAGAAGGCGGCGGCGGTCGCCGCGCAGATCCCCCAGCTGGATGCCGCCATCGATGCGGTGGCCGAGGGCTGGAAGGCCAGTCGGATGGGGAAGGTGGAGCTGACGATCCTGCGTCTGGCTCTTTATGAAATGGAACAGGATGAGAATGTTCCTGTGCGGGTGGCGATCAATGAGGCCGTGGAACTCGCAAAGATCTACGGCGGGGAGGATTCTCCTTCCTTTGTCAATGCCATTCTCGGCAAGCTCGCGAAAGGGATGGAGGTGTAAGTGAGTCTGGAAGCATCAGATCTGCGCCGGGGAAGAGCGGGACAGGGTGTGTCCCGCAGACAGAGTCCCGGCATATATACTGTAGCGCAGGTGAACTCCTATATTAAAGCCATGTTCTCCAGGGATTTTGCCCTGCGGCAGATTTATGTGAAGGGCGAGGTCTCAAATTGCAAATATCACACCTCCGGTCACATTTACTTTACTTTGAAGGACGGAACGGGAACGCTGGCGGCAGTGATGTTCGCCGGCAACCGGGGCGGCCTTCATTTTGTCATGCACGAAGGACAGAAGGTCATCGTGCTGGGGAGCATCAGTGTCTATGAGCGGGACGGCACGTACCAGCTCTATGCCCGGGAGATCCGTCTGGATGGACAGGGCGATCTCTATCAGCAACTGGAGGAGAGGAAAGCCCGTCTGGCGGAGATGGGGATGTTTGCCCCGGAGTACAAGCAGCCGATTACCCGTTTTGCGGCGCGGATTGGCATTGTGACAGCTTCCACCGGCGCGGCGATCCGCGATATTGTGACTATTTCCCAGCGGAGAAATCCATATGTACAGATGATTCTTTATCCGGCGATCGTCCAGGGAGAGCGGGCAGCCGCCAGCATTGTCCGGGGCATTGAGACGCTGGATGAGATGGGATTGGACTGTCTGATCGTGGGACGGGGCGGCGGCTCCATCGAGGATCTGTGGGCCTTCAATGAGGAATCTGTGGCCCGGGCGATCTTCGACTGCCGCACGCCGGTCATCTCGGCCGTTGGTCACGAGACGGATACGACCATCGCGGATTATGTAGCGGATCTGCGCGCCCCGACGCCCTCGGCGGCGGCGGAGCTGGCCGTCTGTGACCTGGCGGATTTTCTGGGAGATCTGGCCACAGCGCGTCAGAGACTGACCCGGCTGATGACAGGGAAGCTCTCCGAGAGCCGCGTGTCTTTGCTGCAGAGTTCCCGGCGGCTGGAACGGCTGACGCCCCGGCACAGCCTGGAGGAACGCCGCCAGGGCGTGATGAACCGGGAACGACAGATGCAGGAGAGGATGCGGGAGAGTCTGGAGGGGAGCAGACAGCGGCTGGCGCTGGCCTCCGCACGTCTGGAAGCTCTTTCTCCGCTGGCCCGGATGCAGAGCGGCTATGCGTTCGTCACCGCGGAGGATGGCCGTGCTGTCCGCTCGGTGGAGCAGGTAGAGACGGGAAGCCGGATCACGGTGAATTTGCGGGACGGACAGCTGGATGCTCTGGTGCAGAAAATAACATCAGATCGGGAGGAGGCATAAACAGATGGATGAGACGATGGAGGCGTTGACGATGGAGGAAGCCTGCCAGCAGCTGGATGAGCTTCTGACCGAGATGGAAGAGGGAGAGCATAGTCTGGAGGAGACCTTTTCCCTGTATCGAAAGGGTGTGGCGCTGGTTCAGTGCTGCAATGAAAAGATCGACCGGATCGAAAAGCAGCTGATCGTTCTCGAGGAGGGAGGAGGTGCAGAAGCGTGAGTGCGAACTATTCTGTCGAACGGGTCGAGCAGATCCTGAAAAAATATCTTCCGCCGGAGGAAGGATTCCAGAAAACCGTCCTTGAGGCGATGAATTACAGCGTCCTGGCCGGCGGCAAGCGCATCCGGCCCCGCCTGATGGGGGAGGCGTTTTGCCTTTTTGGCGGCGGAGGCGACGTGGTGGAGCCTTTTATGGCGGCCATGGAGATGATTCACACCTATTCGCTGGTCCACGATGATCTGCCGGCCATGGATAACGATACCCTGCGCCGCGGAAAACCGACCACCTGGTCGAAATACGGCGAGGACATGGGAATCCTGGCGGGAGACTGTCTTCTGACCTATGCTTTTGAAACGGCAGCCAGGGCCTTTGCCCGAACAGAGGAGACCGCGCGGGTCGGTCGTGCTCTGGGAATCCTGGCAGAAAAGGCCGGCATTTATGGCATGGCCGGCGGCCAGGTCGTCGATGTGGAGAAGACCGGACAGCCGATCACAGCGGAGGAGCTGGATTTTATTTACCGCCTGAAGACGGGAGCGCTTCTGGAAGCGTCTCTGATGATCGGGGCTGTGCTGGCCGGAGCCGACGACGCAGAAGTGGCCGTCATGGAGCAGATCGGCACCGACGTGGGATTGGCTTTCCAGATCCGGGATGACATTCTGGATGTGACCAGCAGTGAGGAAGAACTGGGGAAGCCGATCGGCAGTGATGAGAGGAACGCTAAGACCACCTATGTGACGCTGTACGGCCTGGAAGCAGCGCAGGATGAGGTGGTCCGGCGAAGCGGGGAGGCCGTCAGGCTTCTGGAGGAGCTTCCCGGAGATACTTCCTTTTTTAAGGAATTTATTGAAAAACTGGAGAAGAGGAAAAACTAGAGGGAAGCGCTATGATACTCGAGCAGATTAACCAGCCCAACGATATTCAGAGTATCGACCCGGAGCAGTATGGGGCGCTGGCAGAAGAGATACGACAGTTCATTCTGGAAAAAATCAGCCGGACAGGCGGCCATCTGGCCTCGAATCTGGGGGTGGTGGAGCTGACGAGGGCCCTGCATCTGGCTTTTCATTTGCCGGAGGATATGCTTGTGTGGGATGTGGGACACCAGTCCTACACACACAAGATCCTCACCGGACGGCGGGACGGATTCGACGAGATCCGCTGCTATGGCGGGCTCAGCGGTTTCCCGAACCGGCGGGAAAGCGACTGCGATGCGTTCAATACGGGGCACAGCTCGACGTCGATCTCAGCGGCGCTGGGGTTGGCGCAGGCCCGGGATATGCGGGGAGAGGATCATTATGTGGTCGCCGTCATCGGCGATGGTGCGCTGACGGGCGGGATGGCCTATGAGGCTCTGAATAATGCCTCGCGGATGAAGAGCAACTTTATCATTGTTCTGAATGACAATGAAATGTCCATCTCCGAAAATATCGGCGGGATTTCCCGGGCACTCGGACGGCTCAGAACAGCGCCCAAGTACAACGAACTCAAGAAAAATGTTCGTTCGGCCCTCTCCCGGACGCCGGGAGGCAGCCAGATGGCGGATCGGATCAGCCGGACCAAGAGCAGCATCAAGCAGCTGGTGATCCCGGGGATGATCTTTGAAGACATGGATCTGACTTATCTGGGGCCGGTGGACGGCTATGATATTCCGGCCATGCTGGATATCTTTGCGGATGCCAAACGGATGAACCGGGCGGTGGTGGTTCATGTCCTGACCCGGAAGGGGAAGGGTTATCGGCCCGCTGAGCGGTTCCCGGAGCATTTTCACGGAGTCGGGAGCTTTGACATCGAGACGGGAAAGAGTGTGCCGCCCAAGACGGAGCCGAGCTATACGGATGTCTTTTCCAAGGTATTCTGCGGTATGGCGCAGAAGGATGAGCGCATCGTGGGGATCACGGCGGCCATGCCCGAGGGCACCGGTTTAAAGAAGTTTTCCCGGGATTTCCCGGATCGTTTCTTTGACGTGGGCATCGCCGAACAGCACGGCGTGACCTTCGCGGCGGGACTGGCCGTGGGAGGCATGAAACCGTATTTCTGCGTCTATTCCTCCTTCCTGCAGCGGGGCTTCGATCAGGTGATCCATGACGTCTGTATCCAGAACCTCAATGTCACCTTTGCCATCGACCGGGCGGGCATCGTGGGAAGCGACGGGGAGACGCACCAGGGGATGTTTGATCTGCCCTTCCTGCAGATGATTCCGGGGATGACGGGTCTGGCGCCCAAGAACTGCTATGAGCTGGCGGATAGGCTGCGTTTCAGCGCGGTGTACGAGGGGCCGCTGGCGATCCGTTATCCGCGGGGGACGGCCTGCTCGAAGATGCGGGAATTCCGTCCGCGGATCGAGTACGGGAAATCCGAGTGGATGTTCCGGGAGAAGGAGATCGCGCTTCTGGCGGTGGGTTCCATGGTGGAAACGGCCTGGGAGGTCCGCGAGACTCTGAAAGCGGAGGGACATGCTGTGTCTCTGGTGAACGCCCGCTTTGTCGCGCCGCTGGATACGCAGATGCTGGAAACACTGGCGCAGGAGCATGCGCTGGTGGTGACGATGGAGGAAAATGTTCTGAGCGGCGGCTTCGGCGAGCACGTGGCGGCCTTCCTCTCGGAGCAGTCTTCCTCGTGCAGCATCCTGCAGATCGCGATTCCGGATCAGTATGTGGAGCATGGAAGCGTGTCCGTCTTGAAGAGAGAACTGGGACTCGATGCGGAGAGCGTCTGTGCCCGGATCCGGACGAAATGGGCACAGACAGAGGGAAACGCATGATGCGGACGAAGAGAGGGACCTCCCCGAGAAAGCGAATCGTCCGGCAGGGGAGAATGACAGAAAGGGGACGGGAGGGATGAAAGAACGGCTGGATGTTCTTGTTGTACAGCGTGGAATTGCCCCCTCCCGGGAGAAGGCCAAGGCGCTGATCATGGCGGGAAGCATCTTTGTAGACGGACAACGCGAGGACAAGCCGGGCAGCACCTTCAGCGAGGAGGCGGAGGTGGTCCTGCACGGGCGGGTGATGCCCTATGTCAGCCGGGGCGGCCTGAAGCTCGAGAAGGCCATGGACCGGTTTGGCGTGGAGCTGTCCGGGAAGGTCTGTATGGATGTGGGCGCCTCCACCGGCGGCTTCACCGACTGCATGCTGCAGAACGGCGCCGTACGGGTCTATGCGGTGGACGTGGGCTATGGACAGCTGGCCTGGAAGCTGCGGCAGGACGAGCGGGTGGTCTGTATGGAGAAGACCAACATCCGTTATGTAACCCGGGAACAGGTGCCGGAGCCGATCGCGTTCGCCTCCATTGATGTGTCCTTCATTTCCTTAACAAAGGTTCTCGGCCCCGTGAAGGAACTGCTGGCGGAGAACGGCGAGATTGTCTGTCTGATCAAGCCTCAGTTCGAGGCGGGCCGGGAGAAGGTGGGGAAGAAGGGCGTGGTGCGGGAGAAGAGCACGCACCGGGATGTCATCGATAAGGTCATTGACTGGGCCGGTACGCTGGGCTTTGCCGTGAAAAATCTCGATTATTCCCCGATCAAAGGACCGGAGGGAAATATCGAATATCTGCTGCATCTGTCTGCGGATCCGCAGGCGGAGATCCTTCCCATTGATCCGGGCGCGGTGGTGGAAGCTGCGCACGGAGAGCTGGATCGCTGAGAGAAAAATAAAGGTCTGTGCGGATGGTTTTCCGGACAGATCATGGCGGGGAAATGTGTGATCAGAGGAGACAGGGTATGAATCATTTTTTCATCATTACCAATGAGACCAAAGATGCCAGCTTCGATACGACCAATCTAATCAAAAACTACCTTCTGAAGCGGGGAAAGACCTGTTACGTTCGTAAGGAAAAGAAGGAATCGGAGGTCTATGGCCACAACACGGTGCTTCGGGAGGTTCCGCTGGATGTGGAGTGCGTCATCGTCCTCGGAGGCGACGGCACACTGCTGCGGGCGGCCCGGAACCTGGTCGATCTCAATGTGCCTTTTCTGGGGATCAATCTGGGGACGCTCGGCTATTTGACGGAGGGAGACCGCAACAGCGTGACGGATATCCTTGAGCGCGTTGTGGCGGACGAGTACATCCAGGAAGAACGGATGATGCTCTACGGGAAGATTCTCTCCCCGGATGGTCAGGTGCTTGGAGAGGACGTGGCTCTCAATGATCTGACGCTGAACCGGAGTCAGAGCCTGCGTATCTTCAAGTTCAAGGTCTATGTCAACGGCGAGTTCCTCTATCTCTATGCGGCGGATGGGATCATTGTCTCGACGCCGACCGGCTCGACCGCCTACAATCTGTCCTGCGGCGGCCCGGTCGTGGAGCCGACGGCGAAGCTGTTTCTGGTGACGCCGATCGCGCCTCATTCCCTGAACAACCGCAGTCTGATCCTTTCCTCTACGGATACGATCGAACTGGAGATTCTGGGTTCGGAGAAGGACCGCGGCTCCGACGCCGGGTATGTGGCCAGCTTTGACGGGGACGCGGTGTTCCGCCTGGAGCCCGGCTCACGGATCGTGGTGCAGCGGGCCGAACAGGTGACGAAGATCCTTAAATTAAGTTCCATGAGCTTCCTGGAGACGCTGCGCGTGAAAATGTCCTGACGGGGATTCGGCGGATTTTTCTTACGGATGCGCAAAGTGCATTTTATTTAAAAAAAGGGAGATACTGTCATCAATCCCTGCGTGTCATGATGAAAGGCGGAGGAATGCCATGCTGTTGAATCTGCATGTGAAAAATTTTGCTCTGATCGAGGAGGCGGACATCGACTTCGGCGATGGGCTCAATATCCTGACGGGTGAGACCGGAGCCGGAAAATCTCTGCTCATTGACGCCGTAAATGCGGCGCTCGGAGGACGGCTGCGGGGCGACATGATCCGCAGCGGCAGTGATTTTGCCTATACAGAGCTGGTCTTCTCCGTTCCGGAGGCGGAAAAGAGAGAGCAGCTGGCCGCCCTGGATGTCAGCACGGAGTACGAGTGTATTGTGATCTCGCGAAAGATGCTGCCGGGGCGCAGTGTTCATAAGATCAATGATGAGACCGTGACTTCGGCAAAGGTGCGTCAGGTGACTGCGCTGCTTCTGGATATCCACGGACAGCACGAGCACCAGTCCCTGATGCGTCGGGAGAAGCATCTGGAGGTGCTCGATGCCTTCGGCGGGACGGCGGTGCAGACCCAGCGGGAGCAGGTGGCTGCGGCGTATCAGAAATGGCAGGAAGCACGCCGGGAACGGGCAGCGTTTCAGGTGGATCCGGAGGAACGGCGGCGGCAGATGGATTTCCTGCGTTTTGAGATTCAGGAGATCGAGGAGGCCGCGGTGCGTCCGGGGGAGACGGAGGAACTGACCCGGGCCTTCCGCAAGATGAACAACAGTCAGAAGATCTGCGGCA
Source organism: Lachnospiraceae bacterium (assembly GCA_021202715.1). GTDB lineage: Bacteria > Bacillota > Clostridia > Lachnospirales > Lachnospiraceae > UBA3305. The sequence goes on along the minus strand of JAJQCL010000140.1, from coordinate 1,494 downwards.
GCCTGCGGGATGTGGCGGACTGGATGGACGGCAGCACGGCGGCGGCCGAGCAGATCTCCCGGGCGGCGCGGGAGCTGGCGGGACTGGTCCGGCTCGATGAAGACCTCGCGGATCTGAGTCAGGAACTGGCGGAGATCGAGGATCTCGTAAGTAGCTTCAATCGCGAATTGTCGGACTATCTGGAGGGCCTGACCTTCGATCCGGAGGAATTTCGCGAGACGGAGGATCGTCTGGATCTGCTGCAGCGTCTGGAATCCAAATATGGCGATTCCTATGAAAAGATGCAGAAAACGCTGACGGAGAAACAGCAGAGTCTGGCAGACCTCGAGGAATGGGAAGTCCGCAAACGTGACGCGGAGCAGAAGGAAGCCGCCTGTCGGCAGGAGCTGCAGGAGACGGCAGACCGGCTCACCGCCCTGCGGCGCCAGATCCTTCCGCGGCTGCAGGAGGAGCTGCAGGCGGGCATCTGCGAACTGAATTTCAGCCATGTAGAATTTTGCATTTCCCTGGAGACGCTGGAGGAGCCGGGAAAAAATGGTCAGGACCAGGTGGAATTCCTCATTTCCCTGAACGAGGGGGAGGAGCCTCGTCCTCTCGGGCGGGTGGCTTCCGGCGGTGAGCTGTCGCGGATCATGCTGGCCATCAAGGCGGTTCTGGCCGACAAAGATGAGATTCCTACGCTGATCTTTGATGAGATTGATACGGGCATCAGCGGGCGCACAGCGCAGAAGGTGTCGGAGAAGCTGAGTCTCATCGGCCGCCACCGTCAGGTGATCTGTATTACGCATTTGCCGCAGATTGCCTCGATGGCGGATCACCATTTCTGCATCCGCAAGACAACGCGGGGCAGCCACACTCTCACGTCGGTGATTCCGCTGGATGAAAATGCGTCCATCGACGAGCTGGCCCGGCTGTTGGGCGGCGCTGAGATGACCGAGGCCGTTTATCAAAATGCCTGCGATATGAAAGCGCTGGCAACAAAAGTCAAAAAAAATCTTCCTGCTCTGTAAGAGAATGGAAAGCCGGACAGGAAGTTCCCAGTGTGAAACAAAGCCTGAGGTACATACTAAGAGCGAGACAAAATCCGCGCGATTGTCTCGCTCTTTTCTTACGCGGTGAAAGGAGCCATGCGGGAAAAAGGAGGCATGAGGTTTGAGCATGGAGAGAAGGATCTACCGGCGCTGGCTGCTCCGCGCGCTGGTCTGTACTCTGATCCTGACACTGGGATATGCCCGCTTTACGCGGCGGGAGAGCGGCGATGTTCCGGTGTCGGCGTCGGGCGAGACGCTGGTGTATCCCTGTGGGATGGCCGTGGGGATCTATCTGCAGACCAGCGGCGTGCTGATCGTGGGAACCGGGGAGGTGACGAACGAACAGGGGGATGTGGTGAATCCGGCGGAAGGGCTGGTGGAGGCGGGGGATTATATTGAGAAGGTGAATGGCCGGGAGGGCGGCAGCACGCCGGAGCTGGTGAGCACGATCCGGGAGCAGGGG
>JAJQCL010000260.1:4754-5651 GCA_021202715.1 Lachnospiraceae bacterium | reverse complement strand
GTTATCCGGAGAAGGAGGGCTTTCGCGTTGAGCGGGGGCTGGCCGGTCTGCCTACGGCCTTTCGAGCCGTGTGGGAGCAGGGGAAGGGCGGGCCATCCATTGGCCTTCTCTGCGAGTATGACGCTCTGAAGGGATTTGGGCATGGCTGCGGTCATCATATGCAGGGACCGGCCATTCTGGGAGCAGCGGCTGCCCTGAAAGACTGTGTAAAAGATCTTCCGTATCGGATCATTGTCTATGGAACTCCGGGGGAAGAAAATGCAGCCGGGAAGGTGACGATGCTGCACGGGGGCTGTTTTCGGGATATTGATGTGGCACTGATGACCCATGCGAATCCCGAGACCAATGTGGATGTGAAGCGTCTGGCGATGCGCAGCTATCAGGTGGAGTATTTCGGCCGCGCGGCGCATGCCGCGATCCGGCCGGAGGAGGGACGGAGCGCACTGGATGCCCTCATGCTGGCCTGTCATGGCGTAGAATGCCTGCGCGAGCATGTGAGGGACGATGTGCGGATGCATTATGCGATCCGGGAGACGAGTCCATTGACCAATGTGGTACCGGCTCATACAGTGTCTTCCTTCACCCTGCGTTCGGAAAGCAGCCGCTATCTGGATGAATTGTCTGAACGTCTCTTTAAGGTTCTGCACGGCGCGGCCATGATGACGGAGACTGAGGTGACGATTGTGGAGAAGTCGCATCTGGATAATAAGATTCCGGTCTTTCTTCTCAACGATCTTCTGATGGACAACGCCCGTCGAATTCAGGCGCCCCAGCTGGGAGAACCACGGAAAAAGACCGGTTCCACGGATTTCGGCAATGTGATGCATGAGATTCCCGGATCCTGTATCCGGATTGCTTTCGTACCGAAGGGAACCTCCTCTCATTCGCAGGAATATC
>JAJQCL010000260.1:449-4744 GCA_021202715.1 Lachnospiraceae bacterium | reverse complement strand
AAAAGCGAGGCGGCGCACCAGGCGGGGATCGCGGCAGCGGAGATCCTCGCCATGACGGCCTGGGATCTGATCTCCCGCGAGGGACTGCTGGATCAGATCCGGGCAGAATTTAAAAGAAATCTGGAAGAAATGGGATAGGAGGCTATAGAGATGCTGAGTTCTAAAGAAGTGATTGCAAAGGCGGAAAAATACGGCGCCAGAAATTATCAGCCCAAGGAAGTGGTATTTGCCCATGCGGAGGGTGTGAAAGCAGTCAATCCGGAGGGAGAGGAATTCTTTGATATGCTGAGTGCATATTCAGCGCTGAATTTTGGTCATCGTCATCCGGAAATTCTGGCAGCCGCCAGAGAGCAGCTGGAGCAGGTGACTCTGACGTCCCGGGCTTTTCATAACAACCTGCTGGGCGATTTCTATGAAAAGCTGTGCCAGCTGACCGGAAAAAATATGATTCTGCCTATGAACACCGGGGCGGAGGCCGTGGAAACAGCCCTGAAGACAGCCAGACGGTGGGGGACGGATGTAAAGGGAATAGAAGACGGAAAGCAGGAGATCATTGTCTGTGAGAACAATTTTCACGGACGCACAATTTCGATCATTTCCATGAGTACGGATCCAAGCTGCCGTCGGGGATTCGGACCTTTTACACCGGGATTTCGTGTGATTCCTTATGGAGATGCGGAGGCTCTTGAGCAGGCGATCACACCTTGCACGGCCGCTTTCCTGGTCGAGCCCATTCAAGGCGAGGCCGGCATTCTTGTTCCGCCGGCCGGGTTCCTGAAGCAGGCAAAGGAGATCTGTGAAAAGAATCAGGTGCTGTTGATTGCGGACGAGGTGCAGACCGGCCTGGCCCGAACCGGGAAGATGTTCGCCTGTGACTGGGAGGATGTTGAACCGGATGTCTATATCCTGGGTAAGGCACTGGGGGGCGGCATTATGCCTATTTCTGCGGTGGCGGCAAACAGTGACATCCTGGGGGTTTTTGAACCGGGTTCCCACGGCTCTACGTTCGGCGGCAATCCGTTGGCCTGCGCGGTGTCCATCAAAGCCATGGAGATTCTGGTGAGGGACAATTATCCACAGATGGCTTTGGAAAAAGGGGAGTATTTTATGAAGAAACTCCGCACGATCCGGAATCCGGAGATCTGTGAAATTCGTGGAAAAGGGCTTCTGATTGGCATGGAGTTTACTGTTCCGGCCGCTCCTTATGTCAAGGCGCTGATTCAGAATGGCATTCTGGCGAAGGAAACGCATGATCATACGATCCGTTTTGCGCCGCCGATCGTGATCACATACGAGGAAATCGACGAGGCCTTTGAGAAAATACAGAAGGCGCTGTCGCGTGCGTGACATGGGGTGAGCGGAGAAGAGGCTTGACACATCATTTTGCCTGTGGTACAGTGTGCGTGTACAAAATTCATGGGGGAGTAGCAGGCGCTCTCGGGCGCGGGCAACGTCGTCATCACGGTCTGGCGCACAGGCCCGGCGTACCCTTTTACTGCGAGACTCATGCAGCTGTGGTTTTCGATATACCGCCGTGCATGGAGTCTGCCTGTATACTGAGACAAATGACCCGGATGCGGTGATATACAGACCGTATTCGGGTCGTTGATTTTCATGCAGGAGGGAAAATTATGCTCTATGCCATTCTTTTATTCGCACTGACCTATATTCTGATGCTGACCTTTGGAAAATACCGGGCGCTCATCGCCATGGGTTCAGGGATCCTGTTTCTTCTGACCGGGATGCTGCCGCTTTCGCAGATGGTTGATGCGATCGACTGGAATGTTCTGTTGATGATTGTGGGCATGATGGGGTTGGTGCAGCTCTTCATCGACAGTAAGATGCCCGCGCTGCTGGCGGATCTGGTGATGGAGCGGGTGCACAGCGTGCAGATGGCCGCGGTGGCTCTGGCTCTGTTCGCGGGAGTCATCTCTGCATTTCTGGATAATGTGGCGACCGTGCTGATGATCGCCCCGATCGCGATGGAGATCTGCCGCAAATTAAAAACGAACCCGGTGCCGTTTATCATCGGAATCTCTGTCTCCAGTAACCTGCAGGGAGCGGCGACGCTGGTCGGAGATACCACGGCGATCATGCTGGGCTCCTATGCGGATATGAGTTTCCTTGATTTCTTTTTCTATGAAGGGAAGCCGGGGATGTTCTTTGTTGTGGAACTGGGGGCAATCCTGTCCAGCCTGATTCTGGCCTGGATTTTCCGGAAGGAGAAGGGAACGATCTCGCAGAAAGGCGCCAGGACAGAGGTGGAAGACTATTTTCCGAGTATTCTGCTCCTCAGTGTCATCATCCTCCTGATTGCGGCGTCGTTTATCCCGGAAAAACCGGCGGTCACCAATGGCATGATCTGCGTGATCATGATGGTGGTGGGGCTGGTTCGCAATGCGGTAAAGCAGAAATCCCTGAAAGGACTGACAGAACCCCTGAAAGCGATCGACCTGGATACGATCGGTATCCTGTTCGGGCTGTTTCTGATCATCGGCGGCATCACCAACATGGGAGTCATCGATGCGGCCGCGGATCTGCTGGCGGGACTGGGCGGCGGAAATGTCTTCCTGCTGTATACGATCATCGTATGGGGCTCGGTCATAATTTCCGCATTTATCGACAATATCCCCTACACGGCGACCATGCTTCCGGTCGTGGAAGGATTGGCTGCGGCGATGGGGATCTCGCCGACCGTGCTGTATTTCGGACTCCTGTCCGGGGCCACGCTGGGCGGGAACTGCACGCCGATCGGAGCCAGCGCCAATATTACCGGAATCGGCATCCTGCGGCGGGAAGGCTATACCGTCCGCACGAAGGATTTCCTGCAGATCGGGATTCCGTTTACACTGGCGGCTGTCATCCCGGCGTACATTTATTTGTGGCTGGCATTTGGTTGCTGATGTCGCCAAATGAAAAGGGGCCTGCAAAGCGGAATTATCTGCTTTACAGGCCCTTCGTCTTCTTAAAAGACTCCGGTGATAAAGATTTCCAACCCGATGGCGATCAGGATTACGCCGCCGAGAATCTGCGCCTTGTTGGACAGCCGGGTGCCGAAGGTCTTGCCGATGATCAGGCCTGCCATACAGATGACGAAGGTGACCGCGGCGATGATCAGCGAGGCGGCCAGCGCCATAACGGCGTTATAATCGGCGATGGTAAAGCCCACCGACAGCGCGTCGATGGAGGTGGCGACGCCCTGCAGCAGCAGGGCTCCGAGACCGAGAGAAGTGGTTCCCTCCTCGCCGTCCTGGTTGCGGATGCCGTCGCGGAGCATCTTGCCGCCGATGTAACAGAGCAGGATCAGCGCGATCCAGGGGATCGCCGGTTCGAAGGCTGTGAAGTAGCGGACGAGCGTGTGAACACAGAACCATCCGGTCATGGGCATCAGCGCCTGGAAACCGGCGAAGACGCCGGCGACGCCGCACATTCTGGTCTTACTCATCCTCGGTTCATTCAGTCCGTTGGCCATGGATACGGAGAAGGCATCCATCGCCAGTCCCACGCCCAGCAGAACGCTGTTAACAAAAAACAGTGCATTCCATTCCATCGTGTTTCCTCCTGTTGTTCGGAATGTGCAAAAGACCCAGGCACAGCTGAGAGGCTGTATCCGGGTCTTCTTTTCGTGAACAGAGTATACGACACCGATGTATGACTTTCTCAACTGTACATGAGTCTCGCAATTTAAAACAAGCCAGACCACGCGGGTCAGTATGTTGACTTGCTACACACAGGAGTGCGCTTGCTACTCCCTCATGGGGATTTTGCATTTCTCACAGTCTATGCGGAATTTTTTCTCTTGTCAAGCCCGTTTTTGAGAAAATGCGGGGTGAAAATACATTTTTCGGGAAATGTATGAGGACAAAGGATGGAAATATGAACTACATGGCTCCCCTTGCTTTTAATGAATAAATTATAGCCAGTTATTTATTTGGCGTCAAATGGGTCGGACAGCTTCCCCGTTGAAATGTTCCCTGTTTTAGAGTAGAATACACAGGAGGATAGCCTGAGCTCTGATGTCAGACAGGAGGTGAGCCGCATGGAAAAGAAGAAAATGCCGATTGGCATCGAAGACTTCGCAGAGATCGTCACGAAGGGATTTTATTATGTTGATAAAACCGGGATGATCAAAGAGCTTCTGGATGATTGGGGAAAGGTGAATCTTTTTACACGTCCGCGTCGCTTTGGAAAAAGCATCAACATGAGCATGCTCAAATATTTCTTTGAAATCGGCACAGACAAACATCTCTTTGACGGACTGTCGATTTCAAAAGATGTTCTGGTCAAGCTTTTTT
>JAJQCL010000260.1:0-439 GCA_021202715.1 Lachnospiraceae bacterium | reverse complement strand
TTTTAATCGTGAGTTTCGTGCTGGCATTGGTACGGAGGAAACTGCATGGGCTTTTGTTCGTCAACATTTAGAAAACATACCTGTCGTAGTCGTAAAAAACGACAAGATCGAACTGATTGACGAGCGTCAGGCATACCTCCTCTTTGACCGCATGGTGGCTTATCACATCATGCAGGGCATCCCTGTTCCCTTGGACGCTACCGACTTCTATCGCGGATTGGATGAGCGGTTCCTAAAGCGGGATAATATGTACTTCCTGCCGGATCAGGTCAACGAGTATGACACTGCCCGCATTAAGACGGACGTGGAGCCGATCCAAATGGAGATGTTCGTCACCAACGAGAAGTCTGCCATCTCCTGGCTGTACCAGCAACTCAGTGACGAGTGTTCTGGTCAAGCTTTTTTGTAACATTTATGGCTAAAAATTCATTGGATTGTT
>JAJQCL010000147.1 GCA_021202715.1 Lachnospiraceae bacterium | reverse complement strand
CAACAGCCCCGCCGGTTCCGGGAACGGAGGAGGAAGAACCCAGAGAAGCGCACCGCTGGGCCCCGCTTCAGGAGGAAGAACGGGAAGATGGAGCGGTGAGAAAAGGGCGACGATTTCCCGTACTCCTTCCGGTTTTCCTTCTGTCAGCAGCGATCCTGGCGGCATGTGCTTTTCAGCAATGGAGAAGCCAGGGCGCGGCCGATGGGAGATATCTGGTCGGGATCGGGCTGCTTCTGGCAGCGGGGATCGTATATGTGGCTCGCCTTGTTCTTTCCCGGAAAGACAGACGTGGTTCTCTGAAGTCCCGGGAGGAGACCGACGGGTCTTCCGGCTTTCTGAAGGGAGAGAAAAAGGCAGAAGACGGGATTCCCGGTTCCATGAAGGGGGAAAAAGAGACGGAAGACGGGAGGTCGGATTCTTTGGTGGAAAGGAAGGGGATGAAAGAAAGAGCAGGATGGGACGCCGAGACGGAGATCCTTTCAGTCCGACAGCCGCTTCGGCGGGAATGGACTTTCGTCAGTGAAAATACGCTGCGCTATGAGAGCTTTCGGATGAGCAGGACTCCGTTTGTCATCGGAAAAGAGGCAGGAATGGCGGATGGTGTTCTTGGAGGCTCGTTTATCAGCCGGGCTCATGCCCGCGTGGAGCGGCAGGGAGAAGAACTCTTCCTGACAGATTGTCATTCCACCAATGGAACGTATCTCAATGGGAAACGGTTGGAGTCGGATGTTCGCTATCCTTTGAAGGAAGGGGATGAAGTGATGTTCGCCGATCAGAAATACATCTTTTCTTCATGCAGATTTGTGTCCGGTTGACAGGGGATGACCGGGGTGGTATCTTTGTGGATAGAGAGATCGGAGGAAGAATCCATGGAGAATCGCCCCATGCGGGAGCGGGCGCGGTCGCTGCCCCTCGTTACTTGTACGCTGATCGCTGTTAATGTTCTGGTCTATATTGTCCTGGAACTGTTCGGTTCCACGGAGAACGGATATTATATGTGGCTTCACGGGGCGCTGTATGCGCCCTCCGTCCTCACGGACGGGGAATATTACCGCCTGCTCACGGCGGCTTTTCTGCATTTTGGCGCGTCTCACCTCATGAACAATATGCTGATGCTGTATATCATGGGGGAACGGCTGGAGCGAGCGGTAGGACGTGTGCGGATGCTGGTGATTTACCTGTTCAGTGCGGTGGCCGCCAATGCGTTTACGGTGTTTTTTTACACGGTCACCGGCACGGATGCCATCAGTGCCGGAGCTTCCGGTGCGCTGATGGGTGTGATCGGCGCGTTTCTGGCGGTACTGCTCCGACGGCGGGGAACCGTGGGAGGAGTCGGCCGCCGACAGATGCTGGTTCTGGTCGCGATTACCCTGTATTCGGGATTTATCAGCGGGACCACGAATAATGCGGCCCACATCAGCGGGCTGGTTTTTGGCTTTTTGCTGGGGCTGGTGCTGGTGTGGAGGAAACGATGAAGGTTCCATTCGACCGGAAGAAGCAGAGGAGAGGTTTTTGGTTTTTGCAGATACTTGTAAAAAAAACGATGCAATGTTATCATTGAAAGGATAAAAGATTTTGATCTGGATCCTGTGCAACCCTGATAGGGATCCGGTTTTTGGAGATATTTATGAGTGATACGAACAATCTGGAGCGTCAGGAGCGAAAAAGAGAACTGAGGAGAAACATCCAGCCGGATCTGGATGAGGAGGGGGCGAAGGCTCTGGATGCCCGTATGCTCCGGCGTCGCCGCTATCTGGCCGTGCGGACTCTGGGCGTCATACTGGTTGCTCTGCTGGTTTTTGCCGGTTATCGCTCTGTGCTGCGGACACGAAAGTTCACGGAGGCGACCGTGGTCTGGGAGAACACGGAAGTGGCCGGGGGAAATGCCACCTATGAGACGTTTGGCAGCTATGTGGTGAAGGTGACCAATGACGGGATTTCCTGCATCGACCACAGCGGCACAGTGCTCTGGAACACGGGCTACACGATGTCCAATCCGGTGGTCTGCATCCGGGGGGATTATGGAGCTGTGGCGGATATTCAGTCGGAGACGGCGGTGATCTTTGGTGAAAGCGGCGTGCTGGGCACGGTGAATACGACACTGTCGATCCTGAATCTGACGATTTCCTCCCATGGAGTGCTGGCGCTGGTCCTGGATGATTCGGAAGTGAATTACGTGACGTTCTATGATAATACGGGCAGTGAACTGGATATTCGCATCAAGACCAAACTCTCGGGGGACGGATATCCGCTGGATATCGCGCTCTCTCCGAAGGGGACGGGACTGATTGCTTCGGTGATGTATCTGGATCAGGGGACGATGCAGAATCAGATCGTTTTCTATAACTTTGATGTGGGACAGAGTGAGTCTGACCGGGTGGTCGGGTATTTTGCCTGCGGAGAGACCGTTTTCCCTCAGGTTGTCTATCTTTCGGATACGGTGGCCTGCGCCTATGGCGACGATCAGGTCAGCCTGTATTCTCTGGAAAATGAAAGCCAGCCGACACAGATCGTCAGCATTGAAGTGGACACCGAGATTCAGAGCGTGCTGACCGGAGAGGACCGGTTCGGGATCATTTGCGACGGGGAAGAAGGCGGCAGCACTCTGGCTGTGTACGATACCTCGGGACGACAGATTTATACGGCGGAGATCGATTTTGAGTATACACATGCGGAATTTTCAGATGAAAATGTTTTGATTTATAGTGAAACAGAATGTCTGATCCTGGGAAGCAGAGGATCGATTCGCTTCCAGGGGAGTCTGGAGGGCGGTATTGAAAAGGTCGTTTACACGGGCTCTGATTCGGCTCTCCTTTTTACCTCCACGTCTATGAAACGCCTGAAATTCAGCTGACGGTGCGAGCAGGGGAGTACACAGGCTGCAGGGAAAGGAGTGCGTGAAATACCCATGAAAATTCGTACCAAGATGATCGTTGCCTTTGTGACCGTGATCCTGACGCCGATCCTGCTGATCCTGTTTTCACTGATCCTGATGAATCAGTTTCAGCTGCGCTCCTTTCGGGAACGCTACGGTGTCGAGGATACAGGGTCTCTTCTCTCCTATAATACCATGGATCTGTTCAGCCGGCTGACCTCCGAGATGCGGGAACGTCTTCAGGAGATTGTGGAGGAAGACCCGACACGGCTGGAGGATACAGAGTATCTGGAAGAACTGAACGGGGAGATCTCCAGCCGACAGTCTTACATGATCGTAATGAAGGACGAGGAGGTATATTATGTGGGGCAGGAGGATTTCTCCGAGGAGATGCTTCTGTATCTGCCGCAGTATGCCCAGCAGGAGATTTATGAGGACAGCGGCTATTATCTGGGCGGGGATTTTCAGTGCCTGATCACGCAGCAGTCCTTTACCTTCCAGGACGGGAGTGAGGGTAATCTGTATCTGGTGACGGAGATTCGCTCTATTTTTCCGGAGTTCAAGTCGATTCTTCTGGACGTTGGGGCTCTGATCATCCTGGTGCTGGTGATCACGGCAATTCTCCTGACCAGCTGGCTGTACAGTTCCTTCCAGAAGCCGCTGAAGGTTCTGCAGAGCGCGACAAAGTCGATTCAGGAAGGGAATCTGGACTTCTCTCTGGAGGTGACGGGGAAGGATGAGATCAGTGAGTTGTGCCGGGATTTCGAGGGAATGCGCGTGCGGCTGAAGGAGTCCGCCGAGGATAAGATTCAGTATGAACGCGAAAATAAAATTCTTATCAGTAATATTTCCCATGACCTGAAGACGCCGCTGACCGCGGTGAAGGGGTACTGCGAAGGGATTCTGGACGGGGTGGCCTCCTCGCCGGAGAAGCTGGAGAAATATGTCCGGACCATTTACAACAAAGCCAATGATATGGAGAAGCTGATCGATGAGCTGACACTCTATTCGAAGATTGACACCAACCGGATTCCTTATAATTATACGAAGATTCGGGTGAAGGACTATTTCGGTGACTGCGCCGACGAGCTGGCTCTGGAGCTGGAATCCCAGAACGTGGAACTGACTTATTCGAATTATCTGGAGGACGATGTCATCATTATCGGCGATACGGAACAGCTCAAACGTGTGGTGAACAATATCATCAGCAATTCCATCAAATACATGGATAAGAAAAAGGGATTCATCAATCTTCGCCTTCGTGATGATGGAGACTTCATCCGGGTGGAGATTGAGGACAATGGGAAGGGCATCGCGGCCAAGGACATTCCCTATATCTTTGATCGCTTTTACCGGACGGATTCGTCGCGGAATTCAGCGACCGGCGGCAGCGGGATCGGCCTGTCGATTGTTAAGAAGATCATCGAAGATCACGGCGGCCGTATCTGGGCCACCAGCAAGGAAGGAACGGGGACCATCATGCACTTTGTGCTGAGAAAATATCAGGAGGTACCTTATGAGTAAGATTTTGATCGTGGAAGATGAGGAAAGCATTGCCGAGCTGGAGAAGGATTATCTGGAGCTCAGCGGTTTTGAGGTGGAGATCGAAAATCGCGGCGACACGGGACTGGAACGGGCTATGAAGGAAGATTTCTATCTTTATATCCTCGATCTGATGCTGCCGGGTATGGACGGCTTTGAACTGTGCAAGAAGATTCGCCAGGAGAAAAACACGCCGATCCTCATGGTATCGGCCAAGAAGGATGACATCGACAAGATTCACGGCCTGGGTCTGGGCGCCGATGACTATATCACGAAGCCCTTCAGCCCCAGCGAACTCGTAGCCCGTGTCAAGGCGCATCTCTCCCGGTATGAGCGGCTGATCGGCAGCAACGCCCAGCAGAATGAAGTCATTGAGATTCGCGGGCTGAAGATCGACAAGACAGCGCGCCGCGTTTTCATTCACGGTGAGGAGAAGAATTTTACCACCAAGGAATTTGACCTCCTGACCTTCCTGGCACAGAATCCCAACCGGGTGTTCACCAAAGAAGAGCTTTTCAGAAATATCTGGGATATGGAGTCTATCGGAGACATCGCCACGGTGACCGTACACATCAAGAAGATCCGTGAGAAGATTGAGACCGATACCTCCAAACCGCAGTATATCGAGACCATCTGGGGCGTGGGCTATCGGTTCAAGATGTGATGATACCAGGGTTCAAAGGTCATGAATCGAATGCTTGCATTCGTATTCATGACGTTGGAACCCGCCAAAACATGAGTAAGTAGCCATTTTTCGCAGAAAAATGAGCGGATTACGAATGTTTTGCGGATTTCGAGAGCGCGTAGCGCGAAGAAATCCGTGGTATCATAAAGATCAAAGCCCATGAATCGAAGGTGAGTATCTGATAAGAAGGGGAAATCCATGAACATCGGAATTGTTGTCAGCAATCTGGCCGAGATCTTTGCCATGATCGCGGTGGGGTATTTTGTGGGACGGGCCCGGCTTCTCGGCGAGCGGGCCTCGGCGGATTTTACAACCTTTTTGATGAAGGTCACCGTGCCGTGCATGGTTTTTTCTTCCATGATCCGTGAATATGACAGCAGCCTGATCCGGGACAGTTTTCTTATCTTTGTTCTGGGGATTTTTTTCTTCGGCGGCGGGATGCTGCTCAATCTGCGTGTCTCCCGCTGGCTGCGGGTGCCGGAAGCAAAGAGGAACGTGTGGGTGCTGTCTGCCTCCCTGTGCAACATCGGTTTCATGGGGTTCCCGCTGATCCAGGCGATTTTCGGCGATGATGGGCT
>JAJQCL010000018.1 GCA_021202715.1 Lachnospiraceae bacterium | reverse complement strand
CATTTAAAAACGTAAAATCGTTTTAATAGTGATAAAGAATCTCGGTTTTTTGAATTTTTTATGCATGAAATCAAAGATCTTGTTTACTTTGACATTTCACAATGCTATAATCAAATTAACGCTAAAAAGTCATTGTATTTGTAAGGAGATGCGGGCAATGTTGATTCGATACCGATTTAACAACTTCTGTTCATTTTTGGGTGATTATGAATTTTCTATGGAAGCCCCAAGAGGAAAAGTGAAGAAAAGATATCCGGATAATTATGTTGCAGATGATTTGGGAATGAATCCGCTGAAGACTGCCGTGGTAGTTGGCGAAAATGCAGGCGGCAAATCTAACTTCATGGCCAGTCTCAAATATCTGAAATCATTATTTTCGGATAATGACATGGTCAGGAGCTTTATCCCTTATGTAAATGCTTCCAGCAGAGAGAACAATGAGAACCCTGTCCAGTTTTTTGAAATGGAATTGCTCCTGAAGGGTCCGAAAATATATCGATATATTCTTGAAATCGACGCTACAGGAATTATCTGTGAAGAATTATATTTCAGGAAGAATCGCTCTGGTGTAGAAAAGAATCTGTTTTCTTTTAAAAGAAACAAAGCTGGTGGTTATGATATATCTTCAGATGAAAAGAACCGGTTGGCATCTTTGATTGATTCAAAACAGAGGGGGATCGGCCTGATCATAACAAAGCTGGCCATACTTGGTGATGAGAACGCATTGGCTGTGACAGAATGGGTGAACGATTCTCTGTCAGTAGAATTACCCGGCAGCAGTGAGCAGGACGCACTCCGAAAAAGAAGTACAGATTTGGAGATTATGAAGGATTCCCGTTATGTAGAAATATTCCGCATGGTAGATTACAGTATCTGTGGTGTGCAGATCGATGAAGAGAAGCCATACAGTAAAACAGTGATCATTCGCAGAGATAAAGATGGGCGGATTATGAAGCGCGAATTGTCCATGGATTCCGCCGGAGTCCGTGAATTCTTTAAGTGGGCTGTACAGATTTTTCAGGTAGTGTATGAAAATAAGACAGTATTTGCCGATGAGATGGATCGAGTACTAAATCCTATCTTGTCCGACCGGGTTATTGCATTCATTAATGGAAAACGGCATCATGGTCAGTTCATTTTCTCTACGCACAATGTTCTGCACCTGAATCTCGCAACCTATATGAAAGAGCAGATTTACTTTATAACAAAAGATAAGGATACTCTGATTTCAGACCTGTATTCCCTGGCTGACTTTCCGGAAGTCCGTTATGAAAATACCAAAATCTACGAGTTTTATATGAAAGGAATCCTGGGAGGTACTGCTTATGAGTAGGCCGAAGCGGGAGTTTTATTATATTGACCAGATGCGAAAAAATCAGGGTGTAGAGATTTCCCTGCAGCCGATTAATATGAAAGGCGGAGGGTATCAGAATTTCCTGGATGTGATTGACTGGTGATTCTCTTACCAGCTGAATTGATTTCGCACTTAATTAGCAAGATGTTATGCTTATTACCTTCGCATAATTTCTGTAAATCCGGACAATTAGTCGTAAGTTTAAGCAGTGAAACTCTTCCTTGCGATTTTTGATAGATCGTGTAAAATGTTCTGTAGCACTGCCTGTAGTGTCTGATGAAAGAGAAGCTCAGGCAAACATAGTGCAGCGCGATTCTCAGGAAGGAGTGAGAAAGTCACCATGGAAGGTTTAACTGTCTCACTGCGGGCGGTATTTCCTATTTTTGCCATGCTTGTCATCGGCTACTGGGCCCGGTGGAAGGGAATCGTCGATGATCCTTCCATTAAGAAAATGAACGCTCTGTGTTTTCAGGTGTTCATGACAGCCATGATGTTTTACAATGTCTACAGCATGGACCTGGAGAGTGATCTGAATCCCCGGCTGATGGCCTTTGCCATTGTGGAGATTTTGATGATTCTTGCCGTGACGACTGTCATTGTGTTGTGGCGGGTGAAGGAAAACGCGAAACGGGGCGTGATCATTCAGGCCATCTACCGCAGCAACTTCGTGGTTCTGGGACTGCCGCTGATCACGGCGGTCTACGGATCGGAGGCGGCGGGCGTTCCGACCGTGCTGATCAGTGTGGTGACGCCTCTGTACAATTTCTTCGCGGTGATCATTCTGGAGATCTTCAACGGGACAAAGCCCTCGGTGGGGAAGATCGCCAAAAATGTGATTCTCTGTCCTTATATCCTGGGCGCGATCGCGGCGATGTTCTTCGTAGTGACAGGGCTGCGGCTTCCGGAGGTGATTGAGTCCCTGATTCAGACGCTGGGACAGGTAGCCTCGCCGCTGGCGATTGTCATCCTCGGCGCCAGCTTCACGTTCGAAAATGTACGGAAATACGCCAGGCTCCTGGCGGTGATCTGCAGCGTGAGGCTGCTGGTGATCCCGGGAATCACTCTGACGGTTGCCGCAGCGCTGGGCTTCCGCGAGGTGGAACTAATGACACTTGTGGCGCTTTTTGCCACGCCGACCGCGATTGCTTCTTATGCCATGGCGCAGCAGCTGGGCGGCGATGCCGATCTGGCGGGAGTGGAGGTGGTGATGAGCACCATGCTCTCTGTTGCCACGCTGTTCTTCTGGATCTTCCTCTTAAAAAATCTGGGGTTGCTGTGAAAACATTGCCCGAAGAGCATGCCTCGCAAAGAAGTCAGGCCGTCAGGAGCAGGATGGGTGTACATATTTCTCTGGCAGACGGACGGCGTTCATGTATGATGGCGAACCGCGACAGCGGTTTGTGTTTGTTTAGAAAGTACAGGTGAATTTTGTGAAAATCGAATTGCTTCAGCTGATCGAAGGAGCCCGGCAGGCCCGGGGACTGACCGTGATCATCGATGTGTTTCGCGCTTTTTCGGTAGAGTGCACTCTTTATGATGCCGGTGTGCGCGAGGTGCTGGCTGTGGGGCGGACGGAGACGGCCCGCCGCCTGAAGGAGGAGCATCCGGAGTATATTCTCGTGGGAGAGCGCGGCGGCGTTATCCTGCCCGGATTTGATTTCGGTAACTCGCCGTCCCAGATCCGCCGGGAGCTGCTGCCGGGACGAACGGTGGTTCATACGACCAGCGCGGGAACGCAGGGCATTGTGAATGCGGCCGGGGCTTCGGAGATTGTCACCGGCAGCCTGGTCAATGCCCGGGCCGTGGCCTCCTACATCCGGGAGAGAGCTCCGGAGGATGTGTCACTGGTGTGCATGGGACTGCGGGGGGAGATCGAAGCGCCGGAGGATGTGCTCTGCGGGCGCTATATCCGCAGTCTTCTCACCGGGGAGGCGCTGGATTGGAACCAGGAAATGACGATCCTGCGGGAGAAGCCCTCAGCACGGAAATTCTTCGATCCGGAGAAACAGGCGGTCTTCCCGGAAGCGGACTACTGGATGTGCACGGACCGTGACCGTTTTGATTTTGTGCTGCAGGTAACGCCGCGTGAGGAGGATGTCTTCTCTGTGCGGCGTTTGCCCGGACAGGCGGACGGGAGGCGTGAAGCATGGATCTGAGCAATCTTCTGGAAATGCAGGTGATGCTCGTTTTATTGATGGCGTTGGGTCTGTTCCTGTCGGAGATCGGTATGATCGACGCCGCGGGGCGGACGCTGCTGACGAATCTGGTCATCAATGTACTTCTTCCCTGCAGCATCGTGAAATCCTTCCTGATCGATTTCGATATGGAGACGCTGCGCAGCTGCCTGACGATCTTCGTGATCGCAATCCTGATTCAGATCGGGACGCTGTTATTAGGGAAGGTTCTCTATCCCCGCTACCCCGACCGCCGGAAGAAGGTGCTCCAGTACGCGACCATCTGCTCGAATGCCGGGATCCTCGGCAACCCGGTGGCGGAGGCGGCCTTCGGCAGCATGGGACTGTTGTACGCCTCTATTTATCTGATTCCGCAGAGGACCTTCATGTGGTCCTTCGGGCTGACCTATTACACCGAGTGCCCCAGCGGAAAGGAGCTGGCGAAGAAGGTAGCGACGCATCCGTGTATCATCGCCGCCGTCCTGGGCCTGGTGCTGATGATCACGCAGTGGCAGCTTCCCGGTTTTGTGGAATCTACGGTGGAATCTCTGGGCAGCGCCAACACATCAATTTCCATGCTCCTCATCGGCTCGATTCTCAGCGGGGTGAAGTGGCGGGAGATGATCGATCGTGACAGCCTGTATTACTGCTTTGTACGTCTGGCTCTGGTGCCGGCGCTGGTCTTCCTGGGCTGTCGCCTGGCTGGTGTGGAGAGCCTGGTGATGGGTGTCAGCGTCCTGCTGGCGGCCATGCCCGCGGCCAGTGTCACGGCCGTCCTGGCTGCCAAATACGAGAAAGACGAGGCCTTCGCGGCCCGCATTGTCGCGCTGTCCACGATCCTGTCGATGGTGACGGCGCCGCTGTGGTGTATACTGCTTACGCTGTAGAGGGACTTTACGAAGGATGCAACTTCATGTTATGATCTTTGGCAGGATGAACGATTGCAGGGACAGGTACGATTGAATGCGGAACGGCTTCCTGCGCAGTCTGTCGATTGGCGTAACAGGAAAGGAGATGCTGCATGGTCGAATATACCCCTGCCCAGTGGCTGATGTTTTTCTATCTGTACTGTTTCATGGGATGGATCTTTGAGAGCTGCTATGTCTCTATCCTTAAGAAAAGATGGGTCAACCGCGGCTTCCTGCATCTGCCGCTGCTGCCGCTGTATGGCAGCGGGGCAGTTCTGGTGCTCTTTGTCACGATCCCCTTCCGGGACAATCTGTTTCTGGAATATCTGTCGGGCGCGGTGGCGGCGACAATTCTGGAGTTGGTTGTGGGTCTCAGCATGGAGGCCCTGTACAAGGTGAAATACTGGGATTACTCGGATAAGAAATGCAATTTCCGCGGCGTGATGTGTCTGGAATCTTTTCTGTGGTGGGGTGTTCTGCCTCTTTTCCTGGTGGAGATCGCGCAGAACCCTTTGGAGCAGCTGGTTTTCGCCATGGTACCGTGGCTGTTGTACCTGCTGGATGCGGGGATCAGTGCGGTCTTTCTCTATGACGTCTATATCTCCAACCGGGCTGCTCTGCAGCTGGCTCACCTCATTACGGCGATGGAGAAGGCGCGGGCCGAGCTTCGGGAGAATTTGGAGGATCTGGAGCTGCAGCTTGCCGAGCAACGGGGACGCCTGGAGGCTCGGGTGGAATATTCCCGGGAGCATGCAGAGGCTCGTATGGAGGAATCCCGCCTGCTTCTGGAGATCCAGGCGGAACTGGCCAGAGAGAGTCTGGAAGAATTTGCCGGGGAGACGATGGAAGACCTGGGCGAGCTGACCGCGGAGATGCGGGATCGGCTGGCAAGAAGATCTGCCGAAGCGCGGCAGAAATGGGAGACGCGTGTTGCCGCGAGGTGGGAGGAGCTGGAGGATCTGGCCGACGAAGCCCGCGAGAGGCTGGACGCGGCCGCGGCCGATTCCAGAGAGGCACTGGCTGATCTGCGGGAGGCTTACGAACAGAAGAAGGAAGAGTTGCTGCAATTGCGTCAGTCCTACCGTGAAGATTGGAAAAAACAGATGCAGCGGGCGGAGATGCTCTCCCGCGGCATGATCGGGCGAAACCCCAGCGCCTGGTCTGCCGGACACGAGGAGATCTTTAAGGAGCTGCGTGAGCGTTCCATGAAGTGGAGAACCCGGAAAAAGAAATCGAAAGAAACCGATGCAGGAGAAGAATAAA
>JAJQCL010000054.1 GCA_021202715.1 Lachnospiraceae bacterium | reverse complement strand
AGACTGATCGACATCATCTCTCCGAATCAGAAGACGGTGGATCAGCTCTCCAGGCTGGAGATGCCTGCCGGTGTCTACATCGACATCAAAATGAAGCAGAAGTAAAACACATTCTAGTATGAGCACCCTGTGTGCTCCGCTGTAGGAGGAAAGAAAATGAAGAAAGCAATTTTGGCAACCAAAGTCGGCATGACGCAGATTTTTGGCGAGGATGGCATCCTGACACCTGTGACCGTTCTGCAGGCAGGTCCCTGTGTGGTGACGCAGGTGAAGACACAGGAGAACGACGGCTACAGCGCCGTGCAGGTCGGCTTTGTTGACAAGCGCGAGAAGCTGGTGAATAAGTGCCAGAAAGGCCATTTTGAGAAGGCCGGCGTATCCTATAAGAGATTTGTCCGCGAGTTCAGACTGGACGACGCGGAGAGCTACACGCTGGGCGCGAAGATCAAGGCAGATGTCTTTGCAGCCGGCGACAAGGTCGATGCCACGGCTGTTTCCAAGGGCAAGGGCTTCCAGGGCGCGATCAAGAGACACGGCCTGAGCAGAGGACCCATGGCTCACGGTTCCAAGTACCATCGCCATGCCGGTTCCAACGGCGCCTGCTCCGATCCCTCCAAGGTGTTCAAGGGCAAGAAGATGGCGGGTCAGACCGGCGGTCGTCAGATCACGGTTCAGAACCTGGAGGTTGTCCGCGTGGATGCCGATGACAATATCCTGCTGGTGAAGGGGTCTGTTCCGGGACCGAAGAAGTCTCTTGTGACCATCAAAGAGACGGTGAAGGCGTAAGCGGTAGGAAAGGAGGAAACGAGAGATGGCAAAAGTATCTGTTTATAATATGGAAGGAACTCAGGTGGGCGAGATGGAGCTGTCCGATGCTGTGTTTGGCGTGGACGTGAATGAGCACCTGGTTCATATGGCAGTGGTACAGCAGCTCGCGAACAACCGTCAGGGTACGCAGAGCGCCCGCACCCGCAGCGAGGTGAGCGGCGGCGGCCGGAAACCCTGGAGACAGAAGGGAACCGGTCATGCGAGACAGGGATCCATCCGTGCGCCCCAGTGGACCGGCGGCGGCGTTGTCTTCGCGCCGAAGCCCCGTGATTACCGCTTTAAGCTCAACAAGAAGGAAAAGCGTCTGGCTCTGAAGTCCGCACTGACCTCCCGCGTGAACGAGTCCAAGTTCTATGTGCTGGACGAGCTGAAGATGGAAGATGCCAAGACGAAGGTATTTAAGAAGGTTCTGGACAACCTGAATGTGACAAAGGCTCTGGTTGTTCTGGACAATAACGATCAGAATGTGGTTCTGTCTGCAAGAAACATTCCGACTGTCAAGACGGCCCTGACCAACACCATCAATGTGTACGACATCCTGAAGTACGACACGGTGGTAACGACAAAGGCTGCCGTGGCGGCCATTGAGGAGGTATATGCGTAATGGCTGACATCAAATATTATGACGTGATCCTCAGACCGGTCATCACAGAAAAGAGTATGAATCTGATGGGTGAGAAGAAGTATACCTTCTACGTACACCCCGAAGCCACCAAGAGCATGGTGAAGGATGCGGTGGAGAAGATGTTCACCGGAACCAAGGTAGCCTCCGTCAACACCATGAACTGCCCCGGCAAGAAGCGCAGAAGGGGATATACCGTGGGACGCACCGCGAAGACCAAGAAAGCGATCGTGCAGCTCACCGCCGAGAGCGCAGACATTGAGATCTTCGAGGGTCTGTAAAGCCCGGCACGGGACACCCGGTCCCGACCTATACGGCTCCTCCTGGGCCGTGATGAAAAAGTAAAAAAGGAGACGCAAAATGGGTATCAAAAAGTATAATCCGTATACACCGTCCAGAAGACAGATGACAGGACTGGATTTCTCTGAGATTACCAAGACGGAACCCGAGAAATCTCTGGTCACCTCTCTGAAGAAGAACTCCGGACGGAACAATCAGGGTAAGATCACGGTGCGCCATCAGGGCGGCGGCGCCAAGAGAAAATACAGAATCATTGATTTCAAGAGAAACTCCAAGGACGGCATTCCCGCCAAGGTGGTCGGCATTGAGTACGATCCCAACCGGACCGCGAACATCGCTCTGATCTCCTATGTGGACGGCGAGAAAGCCTACATCCTGGCTCCCGAGGGACTGACCGACGGCATGACCGTCATGAGCGGCCCTGAGGCAGAGCTGCGGGTTGGCAACTGCCTGCCGCTGCAGAACATCCCCGTTGGTACGCAGGTGCACAACGTAGAGATGCAGCCTGGAAAGGGCGGCCAGATGGTCCGTTCCGCAGGCGGCAGCGCACAGCTGATGGCGAAGGAAGGCAAGTACGCAACGCTGCGGCTTCCCTCCGGCGAGATGAGAATGGTTCCCATCGCCTGCCGCGCCACCATCGGGATCGTCGGCAACGGGGAGCATTCTCTGGTGAATATCGGTAAAGCAGGGCGTAAACGTCACATGGGTATCCGTCCCACGGTCCGCGGTTCTGTTATGAACCCCAATGACCATCCTCACGGCGGCGGCGAAGGTAAGGCTCCGGTTGGACGTCCCGGTCCCAGCACTCCCTGGGGCAAGCCGGCTCTCGGCCTGAAGACCCGCAAGAAGAAGAAACAGTCCAACAAGATGATCGTGAGAAGACGCGACGGTAGAACACTGAAATAATTAGGAGGTAAATCATGTCTCGTTCATTAAAGAAAGGCCCTTTCGCCGACGAGCATCTCTTGAAGAAGGTGGACGCTCTGAACGCTTCCGGACAGAAAACTGTTATTAAGACCTGGTCTCGCCGTTCGACGATTTTCCCGTCGATGGTTGGACACACCATCGCGGTGCACGACGGCCGGAGACATGTTCCGGTGTATATCACCGAGGATATGGTCGGCCATAAGCTCGGAGAGTTCGTCGTGACCAGAACCTACAGAGGTCACGGCAAAGACGAGAAGAAGAGCAAGGCTCGTTAGGTCAGAATAACAGGAAGGAGGTTTCCATCATGGCAAAAGGACATAGATCCCAGATAAAGAGAGAAAGAAATGCGAACAAGGACACCCGGCCCAGCGCCAAGCTGTCTTATGCCAGAGTTCCTGTTCAGAAAGCATGCTTTGTATTAGATGCAATTCGTGGCAAGAGCGCGGAAGAAGCGCTGGCCATCGTTACCTATAACCCCAGATACGCTTCCGAGGTGATTACCAAGCTTCTGAAGTCCGCGATTGCGAACGCAGAGAACAACAACGGGCTTTCCGCCGAGAACCTCTACGTGGCGGAGTGCTATGCCAACAAGGGCCCGACGATGAAGCGGATCCAGCCCAGAGCTCAGGGCAGAGCATATCGGATTCTGAAGCGCAGCAGCCATATCACCATCGTTCTGGATGAGAAGAAATAAGGAGGCGTGAAATGGGACAGAAAGTTAATCCTCATGGTCTGAGAGTCGGCGTCATCAAGGGTTGGGATTCCAACTGGTATGCAGAGCGCGATTTCGCGGACAATCTGGTCGAGGACCACAAGATCAGAACCTATCTGAAGAAGAGACTGTATGAAGCGGGTGTCAACCGCATTGAGATCGAGAGAGCCTCTGACCGTGTGAAAGTGATTATTTATACGGCGAAGCCCGGCCTGGTGATCGGCAAGGGCGGCGTGGAGATCGAGAAGCTGAAGGCTGACGTACAGAAGATGACCACGAAGAAGCTTTTCATCGACGTCAAAGAGATCAAGAGACCTGACCGCGAGGCACAGCTGGTAGCTGAGAACATCGCGAGACAGCTTGAGAACCGTGTTTCCTTCCGCCGTGCGATGAAGTCCAGCATGTCCCGCTCCATGAAGGCCGGCGTGCTCGGCATCAAGGCAGCCTGCGGCGGCCGTCTGGGCGGCGCGGATATCGCCCGTACCGAGTTCTACAGTGAGGGAACGATCCCGCTGCAGACCCTTCGCGCGGACATCGATTACGGTTTTGCGGAAGCCAATACCACCTACGGCAAAGTTGGCGTAAAGGTTTGGATCTACAAGGGCGAAGTGCTTCCCACGAAAAAGAATAAGGAAGGGAGCGAGAAATAAAATGTTAATGCCGAAGAGAGTAAAGCGTCGTAAACAGTTCCGTGGTTCCATGGCCGGCAAGGCGCTGAGAGGAAATACCATTTCCAACGGCGAGTATGGTCTGGTGGCCGTTGAACCCGCCTGGATCAAGTCCAATCAGATCGAGGCAGCCCGTGTTGCCTTGACCCTTTATATCAAGCGTGGCGGTAAAGGCTGGATCAAGAGTTTCCCGGACAAGCCCGTGACCGCGAAGCCGGCTGAAACCCGTATGGGTTCCGGTAAAGGCGCCCTGGAGTACTGGGTCGCTGTCGTGAAGCCCGGCCGCGTGCTGTTTGAGATCGCCGGCGTTCCCGAGGATGTAGCCAAGGAAGCCCTGCGTCTCGCCATGCACAAATTGCCTGTAAAGTGTAAGATCGTTTCCAAAGCAGACTTAGAAGGCGGTGATAACAGTGAAGAGTAATGAGTATTTGACGGAGCTGAGAAAGAAATCCGCGGCGGAGCTTGAGACCGAGCTGGTGGCTGCCAAGAAGGAACTGTTTAACCTGAGATTTCAGAATGCAACGAATCAGCTGGAGAATACCGGCAGAATCAAAGAAGTAAGAAAGAATATCGCCCGGATCCAGACTGTTATCAATCAGCAGAGCACGGCGGCTGAATAAGGAGGAAGTGTGACGTGGAAAGAAATCTGAGAAAAACGCGTAGCGGCAAGGTCGTGAGCAACAAGATGGATAAGACCATCGTTGTGGCGATTGAGGACCACGTGAGACATCCGCTGTATGGGAAGATCGTGAAGAGGACCTACAAGCTGAAGGCCCATGACGAGAAGAACGAGTGCGGCATTGGCGATACCGTGAAAGTGATGGAGACCCGCCCCCTGTCCAAGGACAAGAGATGGAGACTCGTCGAGATCGTTGAGAAGGCGAAATAGGCTGGAAGGAGAAAAGCTATGATTCAACAGGAAAGCAGACTGAAGGTCGCTGACAATACAGGCGCGAAAGAGTTACTCTGCATCAGAGTTATGGGCGGTTCCCTTAGAAGATATGCGAACATTGGCGATATCATCGTTGCGACGGTCAAAGATGCAACACCCGGCGGTGTTGTCAAGAAGGGCGATGTGGTGAAGGCTGTCGTGGTCCGCACCAAGCACGGCGCCCGCCGCGCGGACGGATCCTATATCAAGTTCGATGAGAATGCGGCAGTGATCATCCGTGACGACAAGACGCCCAGGGGCACACGTATTTTCGGGCCGGTGGCGAGAGAGCTGAGAGAGAAGCAGTTCATGAAGATTGTTTCCCTGGCTCCCGAAGTATTATAAGGAGGTTCGGCGATGTCGACAATGAAGATTAAGGTGGGCGATAACGTCCGCTTTATCACCGGTAAAGATAAAGGCAGAGAAGGTAAGGTGCTCCATATCGACCGCAAGGCGAACCGCGTGGTCGTGGAAGGCATCAACATGCTGACCAAGCACAACAAGCAGAGCGCGAAGAACCCCAATGGCGGAATCATTCACACTGAGGGTAGCATTGATATCTCCAACGTCATGCTCCTCAAAGGTGACAAGACCACCCGTGTTGGTTTTGAAGTACGCGACGGCAAGAAAGTCCGCGTGGCCAAAATCGACGGTTCCGTGATTGACTGAGTGAAGGAGGTTCGAGACGTTGAGTAGCAGATTAAAAGAGGCTTATTATAACGAATATGTCGACGCGATGACCAAGAAATTCGGTTATACCAACGTGATGCAGGTGCCGAAGCTGGACAAGATTGTCGTCAACATGGCAGTCGGCGAGGCGAAGGAGAACGCGAAGGTTCTCGAGTCCGCCGCCAATGATCTGATGCTGATCACCGGTCAGAAGCCTGTGATCACCAAGGCCAAGAAATCAATCGCCAACTTCAAGCTCCGTGAGGGCATGAACATCGGCTGCAAGGTCACTCTGCGGGGCGACAAGATGTATGAGTTTGCAGATCGTCTGATTAACCTGGCTCTTCCCCGGGTGCGTGACTTCCGTGGCGTCAACCCCAACTCCTTCGACGGTCGGGGCAATTATGCCCTGGGTATCAAAGAACAGCTGATTTTCCCGGAGATCGAGTACGATAAGATCGACAAAGTGAGAGGCATGGATGTGATTTTTGTCACGACAGCCAAGACGGACGAAGAGGCACGGGAACTGCTGAGACTGTTCAACATGCCGTTCAAGAAGAATTAGGAGGAGAAATCTCATGGCAAAGACTTCGATGAAGATAAAACAAAAGCGCCCGGCTAAATTCTCCACCAGAGAGTATAACCGCTGCAGGATTTGTGGCCGTCCTCATGCTTATCTGAGAAAATACGGAATCTGCAGAATCTGCTTCCGTGAGCTGGCATACAAAGGGGAGATCCCCGGCGTGCGCAAGGCGAGCTGGTAGGATAAGGCTTTGAAAGGAGGCAACATAAAATGACGATGAGTGATCCCATTGCAGATATGCTTACAAGAATCCGCAACGCAAACAGCGCAAAGCACGACACAGTGGATATTCCCGCTTCCAAGATGAAGGTTGCGATCGCGAACATTCTGGTTGACGAGGGATATATTTCCAAATATGAGATGATCGGTGAGGGAGCCACCAGCACCATCCGCGTATTTCTTAAGTACGGCGCCGATAAGAATGAGAAGATTATCAGCGGCCTCAAGAGAATCAGCAAGCCCGGTCTGCGGGTGTACGCCAGCGCGGAAGAGCTTCCCAGAGTTCTGGGCGGTCTCGGTGTGGCGATCATTTCCACCAACCAGGGCGTGATTACCGACAAGCAGGCCCGCAAGCTGAATGTGGGCGGCGAGGTTCTCGCGTTTGTCTGGTAGAATGTATGTAGATCCACAATATTTATGGAGGTAAGGCGAAATGTCACGTATCGGAAGAATGCCTATCGCGATTCCCGCAGGTGTGACTGTGGAAGTCGCAGAAAATAATAAAGTGACGGTAAAAGGCCCGAAGGGCACGCTGGAGCGTGTGCTCCCGGCGGAAATGACCATTGAGGTGGCCGGAACGGAAGTGAAGGTCAGCCGTCCCAACGACCTGAAGAAGATGAAGTCTCTTCACGGCCTGACCAGAACGCTGATTCACAACATGGTGATCGGTGTTTCTCAGGGCTACGAGAAGGTCCTTGAGATTAACGGTGTTGGCTACCGGGCACAGAAGCAGGGCAAGACCCTGGTGCTGTCCCTGGGATATTCTCATCCTGTAGAGATGGTCGACCCCGAGGGAATCGAAGTGGTTTGCGATGGTCAGAATAAACTGATTGTCAAGGGTATTGACAAGGAAAAAGTAGGACAGTACGCCGCGGAGATTCGCAGCAAGAGAGGTCCGGAGCCTTACAAGGGCAAGGGCATCAAGTATGCGGATGAAGTGATCCGGCGTAAGGTCGGCAAGGCCGGTAAGAAATAAAGAAGGAGGAGTACGCAAAAATGGTTAGCAAAGAATCCAGATCGGAAATTCGTGTTAAGAAGCACAGAAGACTCCGCAACCGTTTTTCTGGGACGGCCGAAAGACCGCGTCTTGCTGTTTTCAGAAGTAATAATCATATGTATGCCCAGATCATTGATGATGTCGCTCAGACGACCCTGGTATCCGCATCTACGCTGCAGAAGGACGTGAAGGCGGAGCTGGAGAAGACGAACGATGTCGCAGCCGCTTCCTACCTGGGAACCGTCATCGCCAAGAGGGCGCTGGAAAAAGGCATCACTGAGGTGGTCTTTGACCGGGGCGGTTTCGTATATCAGGGCAAGATCAAAGCGTTGGCAGATGCAGCTCGTGAAGCTGGTCTGGAATTTTAGTAAGGAGGCGACAAGCGCATGAAACGTACAATCATTGATCCCAGCAATCTGGAACTGCTGGATAAAGTCGTGACGATCAAGCGTGTATCCAAGACGGTCAAGGGCGGCCGCAATATGCGGTTTACGGCTCTGGTGGTCGTCGGCGATGGCAACGGACATGTCGGCGCCGGTATGGGCAAAGCGGCTGAAATTCCGGAAGCGATCCGCAAGGGCAAGGAAGCTGCCACGAAGAATCTGGTGGAGATTCCCATCGATGAGAACAAGAGTATTCCTCATGATTATATCGGCAAATTCGGCAGCGCACAGGTCATGCTGAAGCGGGCACCTGAAGGAACCGGTGTGATCGCCGGAGGTCCCGCCCGTGCGGTGATGGAGCTGGCCGGCATCGAGAATATCCGTACCAAATCTCTGGGTTCCAACAACAAGCAGAATGTGGTTCTGGCGACCATTGAGGGCCTGAAATCTTTAAAGACCCCGGAGGAAGTCGCGAAGCTGCGCGGCAAATCCGTCGACGAAGTCTTGGGTGAATAAGGAGGAAGCACAAAATGGCTGAGAAAGTAAAGGTTACTTTGGTGAAATCGCCCATTGGTGCGATTCCCAAACACAGAAAAACAGTGGAAGCCCTGGGTCTCACAAAGATGCATAAAACGGTGGAGCTGCCGGACAATGCTGCGACCCGCGGTATGATCCAGCAGGTGAAACACCTGGTTAAAGTGGAAGAAGCATAGGAGGTGCACCATGGATTTATCGAATTTGAAGCCCGCGGATGGCGCCGTACACAGTGACAATTTCCGTCGTGGCCGCGGCCACGGTTCAGGGAATGGGAAGACCGCCGGTAAGGGCCATAAGGGACAGAAGGCTCGTTCCGGAGCGCCCAGACCCGGGTTTGAAGGCGGTCAGATGCCTCTGTATCGCCGTCTCCCCAAGAGAGGCTTTACCTGCATTAACTCCAAGAACATCGTGGGCATCAATGTCAGTGCTCTGGAATCCTTCGAGGACGGAGCGACTGTGACAGTAGAGACACTGCTGGAGCGGGGCATTGTGAAGAACCCCAGAGATGGCGTTAAGATTCTCGGCAATGGAGAACTCACCAAAAAGCTTAACGTAAAAGCCAATGCCTTCAGTGCAGGCGCAAAAGAAAAGATTGAAGCGTTAGGTGGAACAGTAGAGGTAGAATAATATGTTCAAAACACTCCGCAATGCCTTAAAGGTCGCGGACATCCGCCGCAAGCTGATGTTCACGTTCTTTATGATCGTCATTGTCCGCATCGGAAGCCAGATTCCCACCCCGGGTGTGAACGCGGCCTTCGTTGCGGAGTGGTGGAGTAACCAGACATCCTCGGCGTTCAATTTCTTCAATACGATCACGGGAAGCTCCTTCACGGAGATGTCCATCTTCGCACTGAGCATTACGCCGTACATTACTGCGTCCATTATCGTACAGCTGCTGACCATTGCAATTCCTCGTCTTGAGGAATTGCAAAAGGAAGGCGAGGAGGGACGCAAGGTAATCAATAAGATTACCAGGTACCTGAATATCGGCCTGTCCGTGATTCAGTCGGTGTCTATGGCGATCGGTTTTGGCTCCAGTTTCCTGATTCATTATACCTGGTACAATGTTATTTTTGTGGCCGCCATCATGACGACCGGTAGTGCGGTCCTGATGTGGATCGGTGAGCAGATCACAGAGAAAGGGATTGGAAATGGTATTTCGATCATCCTCCTGGTGAACATTATTTCAGATATGCCCACTGATTTTATGACTTTGTACACGACATTTGTCAGTGGCAAGGCCATTGCTCTGGGAATCGTATCGGTTGTCGTCATTGTGGCTCTTTTGCTGGCTCTGGTGGTATTTGTTATCTATCTGCAGGACGGCGAGCGCCGTATTCCTGTGCAGTATGCCAAGAAGATGCAGGGCCGGAAGCTGGTGGGCGGTCAGTCCTCCCATATTCCGCTGAAGGTCAATACCGCCGGTGTGATCCCGGTGATTTTTGCGTCGTCCCTGCTGAGCTTCCCGGGCATTATTGCCAGCTTTGTCGGCCTGAACTATTCGGCCCCCAGCACGATTCCGGGCTATATCATCAAGGCTCTGACACAGAGCTACTGGTGTGATCCGGACGCGCCGATTTACTCGATTGGTCTGGTGATCTATCTGGTACTCCTGGTATTCTTCGCGTATTTCTACACCTCCATCACCTTTAATCCGATTGAGGTAGCCAACAATATGAAGAAGCAGGGCGGCTTCATTCCCGGCATTCGTCCGGGCAAGCCCACGTCTGACTATCTGGAGCATGTGCTGAATTACCTGATCTTCATCGGAGCTGCAGGTCTGGCGATCGTGGCAGTGATTCCCATTGTGCTTACCGGCCTGTTCGGCGTCGGTTCTTCCCTGTGTTTCTTTGGAACATCCCTGATCATCATCGTGGGTGTCATCCTCGAGACATTAAAGCAGGTGGAGTCCATGATGCTGGTTCGCTACTATAAAGGCTTTCTGAGCGATTGATTTCCGCTGCGTCGGGGCTTTGGCTCCGGCGCAATGTTCAGAGAAGAGGTGCCGTTATGAAAATCATCATGTTGGGAGCGCCCGGTGCCGGTAAGGGCACGCAGGCAAAAATGCTTTCTGAAAAATATGGAACCCCGCATATTTCCACAGGAGATATTTTCCGCGGAAATATCAAGGCGGAGACGGAGCTGGGGCGGAAGGCGAAGGAGTATATGGATGCCGGAGCCCTTGTACCCGATGAGCTGACAGTGGATCTGGTGATGGACCGGATCGGGCAGCCGGACTGTGAGAATGGATACATTCTGGACGGTTTCCCGCGAACCATGAATCAGGCGCAGAAACTTTCGGAAGCTCTGGCTGCTGCAGGTGATATCGATGTTGCCGTGAATGTGGATGTCCCGGATGACGCGATTGTGGAGCGGATGTCCGGTCGGCGTGTCTGCCCGTCCTGCGGTGCCAGCTACCATGTGGTAAACATTCCCACGAAGAAGCCGGGGATCTGTGACCGCTGCGGAGCCGCTGTGATCCAGCGGGAGGATGACCGCGCGGAGACCGTGCTGAAGCGCCTGGCCGTGTATCATGAGCAGACGCAGCCCCTGATCGATTATTATAAGGAAATGGGGCGTGAAGTGGACATCGACGGGACACAGCCCATGGAAGCGGTGTTCGCAGAGATTGTCCGGAAGCTGGGAGACTGAGATGCCCATTACGATCAAATCGGAGCGGGAGATCGAGCGGATGCGGGAGGCCGGTCGGCGGCTGGCTCTCGTTCACGAGAAGCTGAAGCAGGCGATCCGCCCCGGCATTTCCACGGCGGAGATTGATCGCCTGGGGGAGGCTCTGATCCGCGAACTGGACAGTGTTCCTTCTTTTCTTCATTATAACGGCTATCCTGCCTCCATCTGTGTGTCCGTCAACGAAGAGGTTGTACACGGGATTCCCAGCGAGAAGAGGATCCTTCGGGAAGGCGATATCGTCAGCCTGGACGCCGGTCTGATCTATGAAGGCTATCATGCGGATGCCGCCCGTACTCATGCAGTCGGTGCCGTGACGCCGGAAGCGCAGAGACTGATGGATGTTACGAGAGAGTGCTTCTTTGAGGGAATCCGATTTGCCCGGGCGGGCTGTCATCTCCATGAGATCTCCGCGGCTGTCGAAGCGCATGCGGAGAAGTACGGGTACGGCGTTGTCCGCGACCTGGTGGGGCACGGGATTGGAACGCATCTACATGAGGCGCCGGAGGTGCCGAATTATCGTCCGAAGAAACGGGGCATCCTGTTGAAGCCGGGTATGACGCTGGCCGTAGAACCGATGATCAACGCCGGGACGTGGAAGGTCAGATGGCTGGAGGATCACTGGACGGTGGTCAGTACCGACCATTCCCTGTCGGCCCATTATGAGAATACCATATGTATCACGGAAGGAGAGCCGGAGATCCTGACTCTGACTGCCGAAGAAGCGGAGCAGTTCTCCGCATGTAAGATGAAAAAGGCTGAAAACGTAGAAGGAGGACCGAATGTCGAAAGCCGATGTGATCGAAATTGAGGGACGGGTTGTAGAAAAGCTGCCCAATGCCATGTTTCAGGTAGAGCTGGAGAACGGCCACCAGGTGCTGGCGCACATCAGCGGCAAACTCCGCATGAATTATATCCGGATCTTACCCGGAGATAAGGTGACGCTGGAGCTCTCGCCCTACGACCTTACCAAGGGCCGGATCATCTGGCGTGATAAATAAAGGTCAGGTAAAAAGTCCTTGCCTTATTGGTAGTTAGATGGTATAATTTTGGGTGCGTTTTTTGAGGAAACAGGAAAAACCGTCAGGAAAGGAGTGCAAAATGAAGGTTAGATCGTCCGTAAAACCCATGTGCGAGAAGTGCAAGGTCATCAAGCGCAAGGGCAGTGTAAGAATTATCTGCGAAAATCCCAAGCACAAGCAGAGACAGGGCTGATCGTCAGATTCAGAAATCATATTATAATTGGAGGTCCCCATAAAGGGGTCCGTTATGGCCATTCGGCCAAAATCAAGGAGGTACACAAATGGCTCGTATTTCAGGTGTTGATTTACAGAGGGAAAAACGGGTTGAGATCGGCTTTACCTATATTTATGGGATCGGCAGAACCAGCTCCAACCGTATCCTGGCCGAAGCAAAGGTGAATCCGGATACCCGTGTAAAAGATCTGACGGATGAGGAAGTAAACCGCATTCGTGAGGTCATCGATGCGACGCAGACCGTGGAAGGCGATCTGAGAAGAGAGACGGCTCTCAACATCAAGCGTCTTCAGGAGATCGGCTGCTATCGTGGCATCCGTCACAGAAGAGGTCTTCCGGTGCGTGGTCAGAAGACCAAGACCAACGCCAGAACCCGCAAGGGTCCCAAGAAGACTGTGGCGAACAAGAAGAAATAATATGACACAAGGGACAAAAGGTCAGGAATAGAACGCTTGCGTTCTTATTCATGACCTTGGGGACCGCAACAACATGAGGAAGTAGCTGTTTCGGCCTGCTTTTGGCCGAAATGAGCGGAGTCCGAATGTTGTTAGAATTGCGGGAGTGCAAAGCACGGAGCAATTCGTAGTGTCATAGCCCTTTGTCGCCAAATTATAATTTTTAAAGAAAGGAACCCATCATAAGGGAAGGTTAGTTTTAAAATGGCTAAGAAAGTGTCAGCTAAGAAAGTGACCAAAAAACGTGTCAAGAAAAACGTTGAACGCGGACAGGCTCATATCCAGTCATCCTTTAACAACACCATCGTGACCCTTACGGATACGCAGGGGAACGCGTTGTCATGGGCAAGCGCTGGCGGGCTTGGCTTCAGAGGTTCAAGGAAATCTACCCCCTATGCCGCTCAGATGGCAGCCGAGACTGCGGCCAAGGCTGCTCTGCCCCACGGTTTGAAGACTGTTGACGTTTTTGTAAAAGGACCTGGTTCCGGACGTGAAGCAGCGATCCGCGCGCTTTCCGCCTGTGGTCTGGAAGTGACAAGCATTAAGGATGTAACACCCGTGCCTCACAACGGATGCCGTCCGCCGAAACGTAGAAGAGTATAATGGAGGTGCAGACAAGTGGCAGTAGATAGAGTTCCGGTTCTGAAAAGATGCAGATCCTTAGACCTTGATCCGATATATCTTGGAATTGATAAGAAGTCCAGAAGACAGCCGAAGAGGACGAACCGTAAGGTGAGTGAGTATGGCCTGCAGCTGAGAGAGAAGCAGAAAGCCAAGTTCATTTACGGTGTGCTGGAAAAGCCTTTCAGAAATTATTATGCGAAGGCGGAGAGAATGAAAGGGACGACCGGTGAGAACCTGATGGTTCTTCTGGAAATGCGTCTCGACAATGTGCTCTTCCGCGGCGGGCTGGGACGGACCCGTATGGAGACCCGCCAGATCGTCGATCATAAGCATGTGCTGGTGAACGGCAAGTGCGTCAATATCCCTTCCTATCAGGTGAAGGTGGGCGATGTGATCGAGATCAAAGAAAAATGCAAATCCTCCGAGCGGTATAAGGAGATTGTGGAGACGACAGCCGGACGGCTGACCCCCGGCTGGGTGGAGAGCGATCTCGAGAATCTTCGTATCACCGTGAAGGAAACTCCCACGAGAGAAGCCATCGACGTCCCTGTGAACGAGATGTTGATCGTTGAGTTGTACTCCAAATAATTGAGGGGCGAGAGTCTCTTATCGAGAGTCCCAGAAGGAGGGAGTATCATGTTTGAATTTGAAAAACCCAATATCGAGATTGCCGAGATCTCCGAGGACAAGAGATATGGTCGATTTGTGGTAGAACCTCTGGAACGTGGCTATGGCACAACTCTGGGGAATTCTCTGCGGAGAATTATGTTGTCTTCTCTTCCTGGTGTCGCAGTGAGCCAGGTCAAGATCGATGGAGTCCTTCATGAGTTCAGCTCAATCCCCGGCGTTAAGGAGGACGTGACGGAGATTGTGATGAACCTGAAAAATCTTGCCATCCGCAGCGAGTGTGATTTCACGGAAGCGAAGGTGGGATATATCGAGTTCGAGGGCGAGGGGGTCGTGACAGCGGCCGATATTCGTCTGGACTCGGATCTGGAGATCATGAATCCTGATCTGCGGATTGCCACCTGCAGCGGCGGCAAGGATACCAAATTCAACGCGGAGATCACGATCACGCGCGGAAGAGGGTATGTGAGCTCGGATCGCAATAAAACAGAGGATCAGCCGATCGGTGTCATTGCGATCGACTCCATCTACACGCCGGTCGAGCGTGTGAACATGGCTGTGGAAGACACACGTGTGGGTAAGTTCACGGATTATGATAAACTGACACTGGATGTTTTCACAAATGGAACGATGGGGCCGGATGAGGCTGTCAGCCTGGCCGCCAAGGTGCTCAGCGAGCATCTGAATCTTTTCATTGATCTGTCAGAGAAGACCATGAACACCGAAGTCATGGTGGAGACGAAGGACGATGAGAAGGAAAAAGTTCTGGAGATGAACATCGATGAGCTGGAGCTGTCCGTGCGTTCTTATAATTGCCTGAAGAGAGCCGGTATCAACACAGTGGAAGAATTGACGAACCGGACTTCCGAGGATATGATGAAGGTCCGCAACTTGGGCCGGAAGTCTCTGGAAGAGGTTTTAGCGAAATTGAAAGAGCTTGGATTGGAACTCAATCCCAGCGATGAGTAATAGGTCGGAGGTGAGAGTATGGCACAGTATAGAAAGCTTGGAAGAACGTCAAGTCAAAGAAAAGCTTTACTGAGAAGCCAGGTGACTGCTCTGCTGAACAACGGTAAGATCGTCACCACAGAAGCTCGCGCGAAAGAGGTCCGCAAGATTGCGGAGGGCCTGATTGCGCTGGCTGTGAAAGAAAAAGACAACTACGAGACCGTCACTGTCAGCGCCAAGGTGGCAGTGAAGGATAAAGACGGCAAGAGAGTGAAGGAGACTGTGAACGGCAAGAAGGTAACGAAGTTCGAGACGGTCGAGAAGACCATCAGGAAGGACAGCCCCAGCCGTCTTCATGCCCGGAGACAGATGCTGAAGGTTCTGTATCCTGTCACGCAGGTTCCTACGGAGCAGGCCGGACGTAAGAGAAACACTAAACAGGTGGATCTTCCTGCGAAGCTGTTTGATGAGATCGCGCCGAAGTACGCGAACCGTCAGGGCGGCTACACCCGCATCGTGAAGATCGGACCCCGCCGCGGCGATGCTGCGATGGAAGTGATCTTAGAGCTGGTATAAGCATCAGACAGAAAAAAGTGCTGCCTGACCCTACAGAGCGTGGGGCGGCGGCACTTTTTTCTATAGGGAAGCGGAACCGGAGACACAGAAGATGGAAAAGCTGCGTACTCTGGCTCCGCTTCATTGTATCAGGTAAATTTAACGGAGGCGAAAACGGAAGTAAGGCACGACGTGTTCTATGAGTGCCTGCGGCAGCAGGTAATAGCCAGCGCGCCGGGGCCGATATGGCAGGAAATACTCAAGGAAAGCGGCGCAGCATAGAAATCTTCGATATTATGTCCGGGGATCGCGGCCATTGCTTCCTGGCGGAACTCCTCCAGATCTTCCGGATTGTGCGTGTAGGCCATGTGAAAAATACAGTTTTCCGCGCCGCCGAAGCGCTCCGCAGCATCCTTCTGCACGGCCTCGATCATCGTCTTCTTCGCCTGACGGACGGAGCGGGACGTAGCGAACGCATCCAGCTTCTATCTGCAGAACCGGTTTCAGGCGCAGCAGAGAGCCGATCGCGGCCACGGCCGGTGTCAGGCGTCCGCCTTTCCGCAGGTAGGTCAGGGTATCGACCATGATGTAAATACTGGAATCGAAGCGCGTGTCCTCCAGCTGCTGACGGATCTGAGCGGCATCCGCGCCATTCCGGACCATCTGCAGAGCTTCCAGAACCGACAGACGCTGCGTCACAGAGATTCGCTGACTATTCACCCCCTGTACCATCCCATCAAAGTCCTGAGCCAGAGAGAGCGCAGTCTCGCAGGAACCGCTGAGTCCGCTGGACATCGGGATGTGGACGATCTCGTCGTATTCTTTAAGAAGCTCGTTCCAGAGATCCAGAATATCTCCGACCATGGGCTGGGAGGTTGAGATTTCGGCGCCCTCCGCCAGACGCGTGTAGAACGTGTCCTGATCCAACGTGATGTCCTCGTAGTACATGGTTTCATTGATATAAAAGGGCATTGGCAGGACGCGAATCCCCAGATCGGATGCTTCTTTCTGACTGATGCCGCTGTTGCTGTCTGTGACAATGGCTATTTTCTTCATGGCTATCGCTGCCTCCGGTTGTATTACAGGGCAGAAACCCTGCCTTGTGTATTATAAGAAAACAAAGGCTCATTTGGCAAGACCTTCCCGGGAAAAATCACGGTTTTTTTCAGATGTATTGCATTTTCGCGGAGAATCCTTTAGAATGAATCATTGGTTCCAGCGGCGTGGCCGCGGGACACATGTGACACTGACAACAGAATGATAGGAGACACGCGATGGGGATTGTGAAGACGGCAAAGCTCATATATGAGTATGCCAGGAGAGATGAAGATAACCGTGTGATTGAGCCCGTCCGTGCAGTCGACAGGGTGGACCTGGACATTCAGGAGGGAGAATTTGTTGCGATTCTGGGACGAAATGGTTCCGGCAAGTCGACAATGGCGAAACAACTGAATGCGCTCCTTTATCCGACGGAAGGGACGGTCTGGATCGAGGGAATGGATACGACGGAGGAGAAATATCTCTGGGATATTCGCCAGACCGCCGGGATGGTGTTTCAGAATCCGGATAACCAGATCATTGCCACGGTCGTGGAGGAGGATGTGGGATTTGGTCCGGAGAATATGGGGGTTCCTCCGAAGGAAATCTGGAAACGAGTCGATGAGAGTCTGCAGGCCGTGGGAATGACCGCGTATCGGAAGATGTCGCCCAACCATTTATCCGGCGGCCAGAAACAGCGGGTGGCGATCGCCGGTGTGATGGCGATGAAGCCGCGCTGCATTATCCTCGATGAACCGACGGCCATGCTGGATCCCAACGGGAGAAAGGAAGTCATCCGCACGGTTCGGGAGTTGAACCGCGAAGAGGGAATCACGGTGCTGCTGATCACGCATTACATGGAGGAAACGGTCGAGGCCGACCGGATCATCGTGATGGATGCCGGACATGTGGAGATGACCGGAACGCCGCGGGAGATTTTCAGCCAGGTGGAGCGGCTGAAGGAACTGAAGCTGGATGTACCGCAGGTGACAGAGCTGGCCTATGAGTGTAAGAGGGAAGGACTGAATATGCCGGATGGGATTCTGACCGTTCAGGAATTGGTGGATGCCCTATGTCAATAGAATGCAGATCGCTGAATTATATATATGGACAGGGGACAGCCATGGAGGTTCATGTGCTGCGGGATATTGATCTGACCATTGAAAAGGGAGAATTCGTCGGCATCATCGGTCATACCGGATCGGGAAAATCTACACTGATTCAGCACTTTAACGGACTGCTTCGGGCCACGACGGGACAGGTCCTTTATGACGGAGAAGACATCTTTTCAGAAGGCTATGACCGACGTGCACTGCGCGGCCATGTTGGTCTGGTATTTCAGTATCCGGAACATCAGCTCTTCGAAGCAGAAGTCTTTCAGGATGTTTGCTTCGGCCCTAAAAATCAGGGGCTGCCCAGGGAAGAAATCGAAAAGCGTGCCCGTGAGGCCCTGGAACTGGTGGGTCTGGGGAAGGAATTTGATACGCGCTCACCCTTCGAACTGTCCGGCGGTCAGAAACGCCGCGTGGCCATCGCCGGTGTCCTGGCGATGGAGCCGGACTATCTGATTCTGGATGAACCGACAGCCGGACTGGATCCGGGCGGACGCGATGAGATTCTGGGCGTCCTGCGGGATCTTCATGAAAAAAAGGGAATCGCCGTGATTCTCGTGTCCCACAGCATGGAGGATGTGGCGAATTATGTGCAGAGAATCGTGGTCGTCAACGACGGGCAGATCGCCTTTGATGATACACCCCGGAGAGTATTTCAGCATTATAAGGAGTTGGAGGCGATCGGCCTGTCTGCTCCGCAGGTGACTTATATCGCGCATGCGCTGCGGGAGCGGGGATTGATGGTCGATGAGAATGTGACGACCGTGGAAGAAGCCAAAAAATCGATTCTGGCGGCGGTGCGTGCGCGGGATGCAGAGAGGGGGCGGACCGGGCGATGATGAAAGATATTACATGGGGACAATATTACCCGGTGGAATCTACGATCCACAATCTGGATCCGCGCACCAAGCTGATGGGAACCATGGTATACATTATTTCCCTGTTCATTGCGAATAATCTGGCCTGTTATCTGCTGGGCATTGTGTTTCTGGCGGCGGTGATCCACCTGTCGCGTGTGCCTCTCAGTTACATTACCCGGGGGCTGAAGCCGATCGCGGCGCTTCTTCTGATCAGCGTTCTTTTTAACATGTTTCTCACCAGCGGGGAGCCTCTGTACTGGCAGTGGAAACTCCTGAAGATCACAGGAACCGGGCTGCGGCAGGCCTTCTATATGGGACTGCGTCTGATCCTCCTGATCATGGGATCCTCGCTGATGACATTTACCACAACGCCGACCTCCCTGACCGATGGGCTGGAAAAAGGGCTGCGCTTCCTGAACATTTTCCATGTGCCGGTTCAGGAGGTGGCGATGATGATGTCCATTGCTCTGCGCTTCATCCCGATCCTGACAGAGGAGACTGATAAGATCCAGAAGGCACAGATGGCACGTGGAGCGGATTTTGAAAATGGAAACATCATTGCCCGGGCGAAGGCCATGATTCCGCTGCTCGTGCCGCTGTTCATCTCCGCCTGGCGGCGGGCGACAGATCTGGCGATGGCCATGGAGGCCCGGTGTTATCACGGGGGAAGCGGCCGCACGAAAATGTTTCCTCTGGAGTATAAACAGGCCGACCGGATGGGGTATGGGATTCTTGTCCTTTATCTGATCGCGCTTTGCCTGCTCCGTTATCTGCTGTGAGGTCTGCGATGAAGAGAATCATGCTGACCGTGTCCTATGACGGCACGGCTTACTGCGGCTGGCAGTGGCAGCCGGGCGTTCCTACTGTAGAATCAGTGCTGAACCGGGAACTGAGTCAACTGCTTCGGGAGGAGATTCAGGTGAAGGGGGCGAGCCGAACCGATTCCGGCGTCCATGCGCTGGGGAACCTGTGCGTCTTTGATACGGAGACACGCATCCCGCCGGGAAAAATCTGCTTCGCCCTGAACCAGAGCCTGCCTGCGGATATTGTTGTGCAGGATTCCTGTGAGGTGCCGCTGCATTTTCATCCCCGCAAATGCGGCAGCAAAAAGACTTACGAATATACGATCTGGAACAGCCGTTTCCCCAATCCGGTCAATCGCCGGTATGCCAGCTGGATTCACGCTCCTCTGGATGAGAAGCGCATGCAGGAAGCCGCCGCCTGTCTGGTGGGAGAGCATGACTTCAAGAGCTTCTGCTCGCCGCGGACAGAGGCGGAAACGACGGTGCGGCGCATCCTGGAGATTTCCGTGCGGCGTGAGGGCTGTCTGGTCATACTGCGCGTGCAGGGAACCGGTTTCCTCTACAATATGGTGCGGATCATTGCCGGAACCCTGATCCAGGTCGGGCGCGGCGCCCTGCCGCCGGAACGGGTAGCGGAGATCCTGGCAGGCTGTGATCGTGCTCTGGCCGGTCCCACCGCTCCGCCGGAGGGACTGTGCCTGAGGGAGATCGCGCTGGATGAAGACCCCTGGGAAACCTTGAAAAACAAGGCGATCAGCGGTGAAAATCCGGCATAAAATACACCGAAAAACGCTTGACACGCCACGGGCAGTGTATTATACTGACTTAGTGCGACATCAGATGATTGTACAGATATCCAATGCCCCGGTGATGTGCTTTCCATTTTGTGTCAGCTTGAGATGAATCATGATTGAGATAATAAGGAGGCCCAACCAATGAAGAGTTATATGGCCAGCCCGTCCACCATCGAGAGAAAATGGTATGTCGTGGACGCTGAGGGGAAGACTTTAGGTCGTTTGGCATCTGAAGTTGCCAAGGTTCTGAGAGGGAAAAATAAACCTACTTTCACACCCCATATCGATACCGGCGACTATGTGATCGTTGTCAATGCAGCGAAGGTCAAGGTGACCGGCAAGAAACTGGATCAGAAGATTTATTATCATCACTCCGACTATGTCGGCGGCATGAAAGAGACCACTCTGCGAGAGATGATGAGCAAGAAGCCGGAGAAGGTCGTCGAGCTTGCCGTCAAGGGAATGCTTCCCAAGGGACCGCTGGGACGCGAGATGTATAAGAAGCTTCATGTGTATGCCGGACCGGAGCATGAGCAGCAGGCTCAGAAGCCGGAAGCGCTGACATTTTAATCGGGTGTAGAAAGGAGGAATACGATCATGGCAGACAGATATTATGGAACCGGAAGAAGAAAGAAGAGCATTGCCCGCGTGTATCTGACACCTGGCACTGGAAAGATCACGATTAATAAGAGAGACATTGATGAATACTTCGGCATGGAGACCCTGAAGGTCGTCGTGCGCCAGCCCCTGGAGGCTACGCAGAACACCGGCAAGTTCGATGTTCTGGTCAACGTACACGGAGGCGGCTTCACCGGTCAGGCCGGTGCGATCCGTCACGGCATCTCCCGTGCGCTGCTTCAGGCAGATCCTGAGACCCGTCCTGTCCTGAAGAAGGCCGGATTCCTGACGAGAGACCCTCGTATGAAGGAGAGAAAGAAATACGGCCTCAAAGCGGCTCGTCGCGCTCCGCAGTTCAGCAAGCGATAATCGACCGAAAAAGAAATGGCTTAAATGCCCGGGAATCCTTTA
>JAJQCL010000039.1:18083-21282 GCA_021202715.1 Lachnospiraceae bacterium | reverse complement strand
CCATTCCGCACTCCCACAAATTCCGTAACACCTCGATCACATCGTTTTTGGCCCTCCGGCGCTGTCTCTCCTGCACGGCAGAAAGCGAAAAATCCAGTTCTTTGTCCAACACACCCCCGGCCTTTTCCCGTGCTGACAGACTGTACAGCTCCAGAATTCCGATTCTTCCAGCCAGTGTTTCCTGCACTTTTCTCATCATTCCGTACTGCTGAGAACCGGTCAGCCAGATGAGTCCGTTTTCGTCGCTCTCGTCGCAGAGAATCTTAATCTGTTCAAACAATTCCGGAGCTTTCTGCACCTCATCGATGAGAATCGGGGGCTTGTAGGTCTGAAAGAACAGTACAGGATCGGATTTTGCCAGATCTCTGGCCATAGTATTGTCCATGGTCACATAGGTTCTGTCACTTCCTTCCGCCAGGTGTTTCAACATCGTTGTCTTGCCGACCTGTCTGGCACCTGTAACAAGAACCGCCTTAAAGAACTGGTTGAGTTTCAGAAATTTTCGTTCAAGCTCTCTCGTGATATATGCCATTCCGCGCCTCCATTTTTACGAAAATCCATGATGTATCATATTTTATCATAAATCCGTTTCTCGTCAAGACGTCATTCACACTGCAGTCATTTTTCTGTTTTTTGTCAGGAAAAAACCTCCCCTTATATCAAGGAGAGGTTTTATTATCAGCCCTCACAGGGCGGCAGCGCTTCCGCATACTGT
Source organism: Lachnospiraceae bacterium (assembly GCA_021202715.1). GTDB lineage: Bacteria > Bacillota > Clostridia > Lachnospirales > Lachnospiraceae > UBA3305. The sequence goes on along the minus strand of JAJQCL010000039.1, from coordinate 20,567 downwards.
ACAAATTCTTCAAAAGTCCCGTGGTGCCAGGCGTCCGGCCCTTCTCCCTTACGATCGATGAGATAGTCAGTGATCAGCCAGGTCTCCAGACCTGCCGCCATGGCGGCCTCCATATCGTCGCGAATGTCATTTCCCACCATCAGACAATCCGCCGGAGCCAGCCCCAGCTGCTCCGTCAGCTCTGTGAAGTACGCCGGATTGGGCTTGCAGCGGCGGCTGTTATCAAATGTCGTGACACAAATGAAGTCCGACGGAGCCAGTCCGGCCCAGGACATCCGCTGGTAGGTCGCCATCCGCGGAAACAGCGGATTCGTAGCCAGCACCAGTCGGTAGCCCTTCGCCCGCAGCACGTCCACCGGGCGCCGGGAATTCCGCCCGGGCGCTACGGCGGTACAGAGCGTCGGATGCTTCTCCGCATAAAACTGAACCAGCTCCAGCTCATGCTCACGCAGATCCGGATACGCGGCCTGTCCGAACGCAGACCAGAAGACTTCCTCGTTGGTCTGCTCCGTCTCATTTTTCATGGAAGCGAGGGTGGCCTGCAGCAGACCGTCGGCCACCCGCTTCGCGTCATAACCCAGGGAGGCAAAATGCCCTGCCAGAAGTCGGATATAGTTTTTTACATACGTATCCTGATCCATGGGAAGCAGCGTCCCGTCCAGGTCAAACAAAATCGTCTTCATGCACGTCTCTTAGTCGATGGCGTTGACCATGTCGGAGAGAACCTGTCCCAACGCCTCAGAACGGGCTGCGGCATCCTCGAAAGAGCTTCCCTTGACGCCATAGTACAGCTTGATCTTGGGCTCGGTGCCGGAAGGACGCACGCAGCACCAGGCATTATCCTCCAGATCATAATAGAGTACATTGGAATTCGGCAGGCCCGTCGCCGTCACCGCACCGGTCTCCATGTCCTTCACGGTATCCAGCTTATAATCTCTCTTCGCCAGCACACGATAGGCGCCCAGAGTCTTCGGCTCCTCCTCGCGCAGGACGGACATGATCTTCTGGATCTTTTCCAGGCCGTCCAGCCCCTTCAGGGTGATGGAAATGATGTTGTCCTTGTAGTAGCCCAGCTCGTTGTAGATGTCAAGCATGGCATCCCACAGCGTCTTGCCCTGGGTCTTGTAATAGGCGGCCGCCTCGCACAGAGCCATGCTGGCCACGACGGCGTCCTTGTCACGGGCATGCGTGCCGATCAGACAGCCGTAGCTCTCCTCGAAGCCGAAGAGGAAGGTACCCTTGCCGGTGTCCTCGAACTTCTTGATCTGCTCGCCGATGTATTTGAAGCCGGTCAGGGTCTCGATGAACTCCACGCCGTACTTCTTTGCGATCGCGCCGGCCAGGTTGGTGCTGACGATGGTGCTGATGAGAGCGCCGTCCGCAGGCAGCCCCTTCTGCTCCTTCCACTGTCTGATCTCATAATCCGCCAGCAGGCAGCCGGACATATTTCCGGTCAGGCACTGATATTCTCCGGCCGCGTCCTTCACGTACACGCCCAGACGGTCGGAATCGGGATCTGTTGCCAGAACCAGGTCCGCGTTCTTCTCCTTCGCCAGCTTCAGCGCCAGCTCGAAGCACTCGGCGGCCTCCGGGTTGGGGTAGCTGACCGTGGGGAAGTTGCCATCCGGCAGCTCCTGCTCCGGCACGACATAGACGTTCGGGAAGCCGATCTCCGCCAGAATCCGGCGCACCGGAACATTTCCCGCGCCGTGCAGCGGATTGTACACCACGGTGATGTCCTTGCCCACGGCATCGATGCAGTCCTGACGCTTGATCTGCTTCTTCAGCTCACGCATGTAGGCTGCGTCGCACTCCACGCTGATCGTCACATAGAGCCCCGCGGCCTTCGCCGCCGCCTTGTCCATGGTCTTGCAGTCGGCGTAATTGGTCACAGCCTTCACCTCATCCATGATGCCGGTGTCGTAGGGCGGCGTGATCTGCGCGCCGTCCGCCCAGTAGGCCTTGTAGCCGTTGTACTCCGGCGGGTTATGGCTGGCGGTAACATTGATGCCCGCCGTGCAGCCGTAGTAACGCACCGCGAAGGAGAGTTCCGGCGTCGGGCGCAGCGTATCGAACACGTAAGCACGGATGCCGTTCGCCGCCAGCGTCAGGGCCGCCTCGTCCGCGAATTCCGTGGACATCCGACGAGAATCGTGCGCGATGGCCACACCCATGGCCTCCGTGCCCTGCTTCTTAATGAAATTCGCCATGCCCTGAGTCGCCTTGCGCACCACGTACTTGTTCATACGGTTGGTACCGGCGCCGATGATGCCCCGCAGGCCGCCCGTACCAAACTCCAGATCCGCGTAAAAGCGCTCCTTAATCTCCTTGTCGTCATCCCGGATGGCCGCGAGCTCTGCGCGGGTCTCCTCGTCAAAATAGGGGTTCGTCAGCCATTCCTGGTAAGACTCTAAGTATCCCATGTTCCGTTCCTCCTGTATCATGCTTTCTTCTCCTCCCGGTGTGGCCGGGAGCATGCATACA
>JAJQCL010000039.1:12443-18073 GCA_021202715.1 Lachnospiraceae bacterium | reverse complement strand
ACTTACGTTGTTCTTGAAATTTATGTCTATTATATTTACCATGCTCTGTGAAAATCTTTGTTATTTTGCGCTTGACATTTCACCAAATTGCTGTATCCTGCTTTCTTCTCCTCCCGGTGTGGCCGGGAGCATGCATACATTATCATTATACGTTTTAATCTTCCCAAAGTAAAGGAAACTCACCGAAAATCTTCTTCACATCCGGTCAATATTTTCCTCCATGAAGTGCAGGAATGCCTCCCGCCCTTCTTTCTGAGCGGCGATCGCGCGCAGTTTCTCCAGGTTCCGGGCGGGCATCCAGGATTTGCGGTGGTTATAATAGAAATTCACCTGCTTCCAGAATTTGTCCGGATTGAGGAACCGCGGATACAGATACCGGAGAAGTTCCGGGGACAGAGGGAAGATCCGGTCGTAGCGCGTCAGCATCTCCCGCGCCAGCGCCGCGTCCCAGCCGCTGTTCTCCATCGTTTTCCGCAGAAGCAGATACAGATCCTCCTGATAAACCCCATGGTGAAGGCGGCCGAAATCCGAGAGAAAGAGACCATCGTTTCCCCGGAAGAGATGATGGCAGGCATAATCTCCATGGCAGAGACCGTCCTCCGCGGGCGCCAGCGCCTCCATACCACAGGTCGCCTCCTCCGCCTGAGGCAGATAATTGGCAAATTCGCTCAAAAGAACAAGTTCCAGTTCTGATTTTCGCCGGATCTTACGAATAAAGTTCCGGGCCCGCGTCATTTCCCGGGTATGCCGGTGCATTTCTGCAGCCGTCCGGTTTTTCGCAGACGAGGACGCCGGAATGTTCTCCGGCGTCTCCCGGCCTGCATCTCTCCCGTTCGCCGGATTCTCTGCCGGATCCTGACGCTCGCTCCCATCCGGCTCCTGTTCGCCGGTCGTACAGAGGGTTCTGTTTTCCTCCTCCACACGCAGACCGATGCCATTTTCCTCACGCCGTTTCTCTTCCCGCTGCCGGGCGGCCTCCTGCTCCTCCTGCCGGATCTGCTCCCATTCCTGCCGCCAGATGACCTCCCAGGCGGCCAGCTCCTCCTTCATCTGTCGGAAATTTTTATGGAGCTGTGCCAGGGCTCCGGCCGCGAGAAGGACATCCTCCCGATCATCCCGGCTGCATTCCCGCCCCTCCTGCCAGGTGCGCAGCAGATAATAGCGATAATCGGACGAGCGCGACAACAGTCTCCCTTCGCGGTTGCACACATAGGTCTCCGTCCGGACACCTCCCAGATTCCGGCAGCGCTCCAGAATCCAGGCTTCCCACTGCAGCCGCTCTTCCGGGACAGCACATTCCTTCAGAAGATAAGGCTCCCGCCCGGTCTCGCAGAGGAAGGCGCCCCGAAACCGGGTGATCTTCCTGACCTGCATATCGTACTGCTGCAACACTTCCCATTCCCGCTCGTTCACACACAGACCTCCCGCCGGTTCCCTTTGCCGTCACAATCTAGCATATGACCGCCTGCTGCCATTTATGCGCCGGGGAAATGGGCCGGGAACGCGGCGGAGGGCTTGAAAAAAAGAGCCTTATTTTGTATGATGACGATACCGGAATCAAAATCTCAGACATTGAATCTCTGCGACATGAAACAGGATTTCAAAAGTCCAGGAAATCATGATTTTGAGTTCCGGAACACCCTACTGATTACAGAAAGGCAGCACAGGATGCACATCGAACTTCCCCCTCAGGTACACAACATCCTCCGGATTCTTCGCAGCGCCGGATTCGAGGCCTACATCGTGGGCGGCTGCGTCCGGGACGCCCTGCTCGCCCGCGAACCGGAGGACTGGGACATCACCACCTCCGCCTCGCCGCAGGAAGTCAAAACGCTGTTCCGCCGCACGGTGGACACGGGCATCCAGCACGGCACCGTGACCGTCCTCATGGGAGGAAGTGGCTACGAGGTCACCACCTACCGGGTCGACGGCATCTACGAAGACGGACGGCATCCGAAGCAGGTCTCCTTCACCCGTTCTCTGGCCGAGGATTTAAAACGACGGGATTTCACGATCAATGCCATGGCCTACCACCCGGAGGAGGGCCTTGTCGATCTCCACGGCGGCCTGGCTGACCTTACGCATGGTCTCATCCGGGCCGTGGGAAAACCCCGGGAGCGTTTTCAGGAAGATGCGCTGCGCATTCTCCGCGCGGTTCGTTTTTCGGCACAGCTGGACTTCACCATCGAGGAGGAGACGCTGGCGGCCATCCGCGCTTTCGCGCCCCGCCTGACTCTCATCAGCCACGAGCGGATCCAGGTGGAATGCCACAAGTTGCTGCTCTCCCCGCACCCTGAGCGTTTCCTGACTTTGTATGAAACGGGGATCACGGCCATTCTCTTTCCGGAATTTGATCAGATGATGGAAATGCCGCAGAACCACCCCTGCCACTGCTATAGCGTAGGGCTTCACACGATGGAGACGCTGAAAGCGGTTCCCGCCGACCCGGCGCTGCGCTGGGCCGCCCTGCTCCACGACGTCGGCAAGCTGTCCACACACACCGTGGATGAACATGGCATCGATCATTTTCACGGCCACGCCGCCGCCAGCGCCGACTTTGCCCGCCATTTCCTGCAGGAGCTGCGTTTCGACAACCAGACGATCCGCCTGGTGACGCTTCTGGTTCGTTATCATGATCATCGGCTGCGTATGAATGAGGCGGATCTGCGGCACACCATGTGCCGGGTGGGAGAGGAAAATTTCCCCAGGCTTCTGACCCTGCGCCGGGCGGACGCTGCCGCCAAGAGTCCTCTCGCGAGGGAGCGCCTCCTGCCTCTTTGTGACCGGGCCGAAGCGCTCTACGCGGAGATCATCGCCCGCGGAGACTGTACCAGTCTGAAAGACCTGGCCGTCACCGGGCAGGATCTTATTGCCGCCGGTTTCCGTCCCGGCAGAGAAATCGGGGCAACCCTGGAGCAGCTGTTGGAGCTGGTCCTGGATCACCCCGAATATAATACGAAGGAAGAGCTGATCTCCCGCGCGCCGTCTCCGGCCTCCGCCACATAGATTTCCGCCGTGCGCCCGGTCTGCCGCTGGTAGCCAGCGAGGACCCGCTCCTGAAAGAGCGCAAGGCTGTTCTCTTCCACGAGACTGACCGTACAGCCGCCGAAGCCGCCGCCGGTGATACGGGAGCCGAGAACGCCCGGCGTCTCCCAGGCCAGCTCCGCCAGCAGATCCGTCTCCGGACAGGACGTCTCATAGTCGTCCCGCAGCGAGACATGAGACTCATTCAGCAGCCGCCCGAAAGCCGGAAGGTCTCCGGCCTCCAGCGCCCCCACGGCCCGCAGTGTTCTCTGATTCTCATAAACCGCATGACGGGCCCGGCGGCGACAGGTCTCATCACGAATGGCGTCCTGTATCTCCCCGAACGCCTCCTCGGTCAGCTCCCCCAGCGCACCCAGCGCCCGCACCCGCCGCAGATCCGCCAGTGCCTCCTCGCACTGACGCCGTCTCTCATTGTACGCGGAATTCACCAGGCTGTGCTTCACCCGGCTGTTGACAAGAACGAGGCGCACGCCCTGCAGATGAACATCCACATGCCTGTATGTAAGCGTATTCGTATCCAGGAAAATGGCGCAGCCCCGCTGCCCCATGGCGCTGGCAAACTGATCCATGATGCCGCAGTGCATGCCGCAGAACTCATTTTCCGCCTGCTGGCCGACGAGCGCCAGGTCTGTCATGGAAAGCCCCGGCAGTTCCAGCAATTCCCGCGCCATGAGACCCGCCAGCACCTCCAGCGCCGCCGAGGAAGACAGCCCCGCTCCGCCGGGCAGATTCCCATACACAAGCAAATCCATCCCGCCGGGAAGCGCGCAGCCCCTCTGTTCCAGCGCCCGGAACACGCCTTTGACATAGTTCGTCCAGCCGTCCTTTTTCTCATAAACCAGTTCATCCAGGCCGCACTCCACGACACCCTGCTGCGGGAAATTCACTGAATAAAGCCGCAGTTTTCGGTCCTCCCGACGCCGCCCTACGCCATAATTTCCCATCGTCAGCGCGCAGGGGAAGACATGCCCTCCGTTATAGTCCGTGTGTTCCCCGATCAGATTGACCCGTCCCGGAGCGAAAAAGCAACGAATCTCCCCACCGCCGCCGAATTTTTCACAGAAAAGGCGTTTCAGCTCCTCCGGCTGCATGACTTCACTCATCTCTTTCCTCCCTGTCATCCGCTCAGCCCCTTCCCATCCGGCGGAGCATCCGCCGGTCGCTTTGAATCGTGGCGCGGGCGGCTGTCGTCAGCATATTTCCGGTGATCGTCGCCGAGGCGCCCGACCGGAACGCCCGCTCTCCGTCATTTTCCATCAGGGCCCGCCCCGCGGCCAGGCGGATGTGCGCCTCCGGGTTGAGATAGCGGAAGAAAGCCACCGTCCGCAGGATCTCCGCCTCTGTCAGCGGCTTCTGCCCCGCCAACGGCGTCCCCGGGATCGGCATCAGCGCATTAAGGGGGATCGAATTAATCTCCAGCTCCGCCAAGCTGACCGCCATATCCAGCCGGTCCTCCCAGGTCTCTCCCATACCGATGATCCCGCCGGAACAGGCGCACAGCCCCTCGGCTTTCACCCGCCGCAGCGTCTCGATCTTCTGCTCATACGTATGGGTAGTACATATAGAAGGAAAATACCGCTTTGAGGTCTCGATGTTGTGGTGATAGCTGGTGACGCCGGCCTCATGCAGACGATGCAGCTGCGCGGCATCGAGGAACCCCATCGAAGCACAGAGACCGATCCGGCATTCCCGGTGCATGGTCTCATACGCATGCACTGCCTTCTCGAATTCTTCCCCCGTCAGAGCCTTCCCGGCTGTCACGATGGAGAAACGGTCCACGCCCTCGTCCTCATGCAGCCTGCAGGCCTCCACGATCGTTTCCTCCGGAAGAAAATCGTAGACCTCGCAGTTCGTGTGATTGTGTACCGACTGCGAACAATATTTACAGTCCTCCGGGCAGCGGCCGCTGCGCCCGTTGATGATGGCGCAGAGATCCACCTTCTCCCCCACACAGTGCGCCCGGATCCGGTCGGCTCCCTCACAGAGCTCCTCCAGATCGCAGGTCAGAAAAAAAGAGAGGTCATTCTCCCGCGTCAGTCTTCTTCCGTCAATGATTTCCTGTGCCAGCTTCCGTACATCCATGTTCGTCTTCCCTTTTAATCATACTGCAAAATACTATTAGGAATTTCAAAGGTCACGAATGCGAATGCCCGAAGGAACTCGCTTCACAGGCATTCAATTCATGACCTTTTACCCCGCTGAGGGTATCGTATATCATCCTGCTTTATTTGTCAACTATTTATATTGTGAAGTTGACATCTCTCCCCCCGCACAGCAGATCGCGGATCGTCTGCATGGAAATGTCCACGGAGGCAATCTCATCGGCACAGCGTTTTAATTCCTCCCGCACGATCTTCTCGTAGCTGCTGTCAATCGTCTGTTTATACTTCATCTGGTGCTCCAGCGCGGCCCAGAAGTCGATGGCGATGGTGCGCACCTGGATCTCCGCCTGAAGTCCCTTCATTCGGCCGCCGGTAAAACGAAGGATCAGATGCAGGCTGCGGTAGCCGTTGGGTTTCGGGTAGGAAATGTAATCCTTCACCTCCCGCACCTCATATTCATCCCGCGCCTGCAGCCCGCGGGAT
>JAJQCL010000039.1:0-12433 GCA_021202715.1 Lachnospiraceae bacterium | reverse complement strand
TCATCCACGAAGGAACACACCACCCGCATCCCCCCGGCGTCGTGCATCTCCCGCAGGGCCGTCCCTGCATCCGTGGGAAGTCCCCGGGAGGCCAGCTTGCGTATCATGCTTTCCGGTTTCTTGATCCGGGACTTGCAGTAGATCACGGGCTGGACGCCGCCGACCGACTCCTGCGCCGGGCAGGCCTTCACGATGTTCCATACTGTCTGCTCCGCCTCCCGCAGGATCGGCAGTACCTCACCGTAGTATTCCTCCAGTTCCAAGAACAATTTCCTCCTTCACGGCATTTCAGATCGGATATAATCAAACCGCCGCGGTTTCCCGGGACAGATTTCTCGGAAATCCGCGGCATCTCCTTACTCGATCATGGATTCAATGAGCGTGAGCACCTCAGAGATTGGGATGGCATACCCCATGCCCTCCACATCCGTGGAAGAGATCTTCGCCGTGTTGATACCGATCAGCTCTCCTTCCATATTTAACAGGGCGCCGCCGCTGTTGCCGGGGTTGATGGCCGCATCCGTCTGAATATAGGTGTTGACGGTACTCTCCTCCGACGTATAGTTCATCGTCTGCGAGGCTTCATTTTCCGATGACTCACTGTCGCTGCTGATCGTGCAGTCAACCGCGCTGACAATGCCCGTCGTCACTGACTGCCCGTAGCCCAGCGCGTTGCCGATGGCGACGACCTGTTCGCCCACAACCAGCTCATCCGAATCACCGATGGCCACCACGGAGATCTCCGCCAGGGTATCGGAGGACAACTCTGAGAGGGACACGCTGATCACCGCGATGTCCACGTCCTCATCGTACCCGCACAGCTCCGCTTCATAGGTCTCATCATCCACAAACGTCACCGACAGCGTCGTGGCATCCTCCACCACATGGTAGTTTGTCACCATATACAGGTCTGTCTCCGACTGATAAATGATGACCCCCGAGCCGCAGCTGGTCGTCTCCTCCAGCTGACTCTGCCCCTGGCCATTCCGCCCGAACATGCCGAAATAATTTTCCACCTCCTGCACCGACACGTTGGTGACTGAGACCACCGAAGTGAGGCCCAGCGCCGCTACATCGGATACGTCAAGACTGCTGTCCGACGCTGTCGAAGTGGAGAGCGTCGTGATCGTGGCAGACGTGCTCTGCACCGTATTCGAAGCTGTGGAAGCGGAATCTCCCAGCACCGCGCTCATCCCGTAAAAAGCGCCGCCCGCCGCACCGCCGAAAAGCGCGCCGCAGAGCACCAGAGAAAGCGCCCTCTTCCACCAGGGAGCGCGGCGCGGTCGGCGCGAATGACCCGTTCGCCTTCTCGCTGCGTCTATCGTCTCCACCGGCAGGATCTCATTTTCCTGCTGAAATCCGCTGTTTTTCATCCTCTCGTTATCATATTCGTTATACATAAAAGCTCCTTTCCCGGCGCGTTCCGCCGCCGTCTAAACGTCAATCCTCATTTTTAATATCCTTCTCTGAGGATGGCTACAGTATACAGGCGAAACTTTAAGCGAACTTAAAACGGGCATTCTTTTTTGTGTTTTCTGTTCTTTTCACACTTTCTTCAAATTTACCCAGGTTTTACCTCCCCATGATATTTCCTTTCCAACAGGGCTCTATAATTGAGACTGTTTCCAACAGAATGATACGCGTCGCGGTGAGAAGCAGTTCTCCCCGGGCGCGTACCAGCTTCATAACAGGGCGCAGAGCGCCTGGAAAAGAGGGAATATGAAAATGAGAAAGAATCTCACGAAGGCAACCGCCGGGCTGCTGTCAACGGCCATGATCTTTGGCCTGACAGTGAGTGCGGCGCCCGTCACCACCTATGCGGCGACGGAACACTGGAACGACGCTTCCACGGAGTCCAGCGCCTGGACGGCCTGGAAGACAGCATGGTCGACGATCAGCAATGATTACGAGCAGGTCTCCCTGACCCCCGGTGAAGACGAGACACAGCTGAACTTCGCCTGGTACTCCCATACCAAAGAAACGCCCCAGGTACGTATCTCCACCAGCGAGACCATGAAGACCTACACCGGTTTTTCCGGCGAGCAGACCAGTGTTGAGGAACTCACCGACGACAGTATGGCCGGCTACTACAGCAACAAGGTCACGGTCACCGGTCTGAAGGAAAACACGCAGTATTATTACCAGGTCTATCAGAATGGCAAATGGCAGGACGTCGAAGAGTACAGCACCAAGTCCTTCTCCGAATTCTCCTTCCTGTATGTCGGCGATCCTCAGATCGGCGCTTCCAAGGGACAGACAAGCACCGAGGGCGATAAAATGAACGCCACAAACACCACCGCAAATGTGGAGGACGAAACCGCCAATCTGGCCGCCCGCAATGATTCTTATAACTGGAATGAGACACTGAACGAGGCACTGTCGGCGCACAGCGAGGTGAGCTTCATGGTCTCCGCCGGTGATCAGGTGAACTACGGCAACAGTGAGACGGAATACGCGGGCTATCTGAGCGCGGAGGCTCTGTCCTCTCTGCCGGTCGCCACCACGATTGGCAACCATGACTCCAGTTCCATCCAGTATTCGCTGCACTTCAACAACCCCAACTCCTTCGATGATTCCGAGACGGAGTACACGACCGGAAAGACGGCTGCCGGAACAGATTACTATTATACCTACGGCAGCGTCCTCTTCATCGTGCTGGATACCAACAACTACAACTGCTCGACACATGAGAACGTCATTGCGAAGGCTGTCAAGGAAAATCCCGACGCGACCTGGCGTGTGGTGGTCTTCCACCAGGACATCTACGGTTCCGGTTATGACCACTCCGATTCCGACGGCATGGTACTGCGAACCCAGCTGACACCCCTCATGGATGAGTACGACATCGACGTCGTTCTGCAGGGTCACGATCACACCTACTCCCGTACCTATCAGCTCTCCAGCGACGGCCAGGAGCACTCAACCTACACCTCCGGTTCCTCAAGTGATGAGAGCTATCAAAATGATAACCTCTGCTACACCATCGAGAGCGACACGGTCGGCGGCACGGTCGTCAACCCCGAGGGAACCGTCTACCTGGAAGCCAACTCCGCCACCGGTTCCAAATTCTATAACCTGATCGCCTCACAGCAGGATTACATCTCCGAGCGCAGTCAGACCTGGACGCCCACCTATGCGGTCATCGACGTGACGGATACCACCTTCACCATGACCACCTACGATGTGGAAACCGGCCGGGTACTGGAAGGAGCCACCTCCTATACGATCGTGAAGGAAGAGGAACCCGGTGAGCAGACGATCACCGGTACGAAGACCTACACCAAGACCACCGACGATGCGGCCTTCACGCTGGACGCCAAGACCACCGGCGACGGCAAACTGACCTATGAATCCTCCAACGAGGATGTCGCGGTTGTCTCCAAGAGCGGCAAGGTCACCATCACCGGCGAAGGCACCGCCACGATTACCGTGACCGCCGCAGCCACCGACTCCTATAAGGAAGCCAGCATGACCGTCACCGTGACCGTCGCCAAGGCTGAGACCCCGGCTCTGAAGACGCAGACGATTACCGGTACGACCTCCTACAGCAAGACCGTCGGTGACGCGGCCTTCACCCTGGACGCCAAAACAAATGGCGACGGCAAGCTGACCTATGAGTCCTCCAACGAGGATGTGCTCACTGTCTCCTCCAAGGGGAAAGTCACGATTCTCGACAGCGGCAGCGCGACGATCACTGTGACAGCCGCGGAGACCGCCACCTACAGCCAGGCCACGATGAAGATCACCGTGACCGTCGCCAAGGCAGCGACCACCGTGAAGACGCAGAAAATCACCGCCACGACTTCCTATAAGAAAGCGTACGGCGCCTCGAGCTTCACGCTGGATGCCACAACCAACGGCAATGGGAAGCTGACCTACAAATCCTCCAAGACCAGCGTTGCTACCGTAAGCAGCAAGGGCAAGGTCACCATCAAGGGCACCGGCAAGACCACGATCACGGTGACAGCCGCGGCCACCTCCACCTACAGCAAGGCGACCAAGACGATCACCCTGACCGTTGTTCCCAAGAAACAGACCGTGTCTGTCAAGTCCACCAAGACGAAACAGATCAAGATCACCTGGACGAAGGATACCAAGGCCAGCGGCTACCAGATCGTCTACGCCACCAACAAATCCTTCACAAAGAACGTCACCAAGGTTCTGGTCAAGTCGAACACAACGACTTCCAAGACCATCAAGAACCTCACGAAGGGCAAGAAATACTACGTGAAGGTCCGCGCCTACAAGACCATCAGCGGCAAGAGAACCTATGGCTCCTACAGCAGCGTGAAGAGCGTCACCTGCAAGTAAAAGCATCCTCCGCGGAGAAACGCCTCTCTGCCGGGAAGACTCACCTGCAGGGAAGCATGTTCCACGGAAAACTGATACAAACAGACCTGAGAGGGGCCGCCCGGCGGCCCCTTCTCTTTCTTCCCTGTGCGGTTCGTGCCATGAACCGGCAGTTTTATACGGGGTAAAGCATCATGAAGCATTCTCCTTCACCGATCAGTTCTTATTTAAATTCCAGGAAAAAGAACATTCTCCTCTTAGTGATCTGCGTGATTCTCTTCGTCGCCGCCGCGGTATGGGCGAGCCATATTGAGAAGACGGCTCTAATCTCTACCGAGGGTCAGAGCTATGAACAGGCGACTGTGACGCAGATCCTGCAGGATAACATACAGGAAGACGGCAACCGCTACGGCAGCCAGACCGTCGTCGTGCGCATGCGCAGCGGCGCCTATACCGGCGAGGAATTCGAGGCCAACAGCCCCAGCGGCACGCTCTTCGGCGCGGACTGCACCGTCGGCATGAAGGTCATCGTCATCTTCAGCGACTCCGGAGACTCCCAGCTGGTCACCGTCTACAGTCAGGACCGCTCTCTGGCCATTCTGGGCTTCGTCCTCTTCTTCGCTCTCATCGTCTGCCTCATCGGCGGACGCCGGGGCGTCATGGCCATCGCCAGCCTGGCTTTCACCTTCCTTTGCGTCCTCTACATCCTCTTTCCTCTGATCTACCGCGGCGCTTCCCCGATCGGCGTGACCATCCTCGTCGCCATGCTGGTCACGCTGGTGACGCTGGGGCTGCTGGGAGGCTTCACGAAGAAGACAGCCGCTGCCGTCTGCGGCACCACCCTCGGCGTCGCCATCGCCGGGCTCTCAGCCCTCACCTTCGGCGCCGCCGCCGGCATCACCGGCTACAATGTCTCCGACATCGAGACGCTGAATTATGTGGGACAGTACACAAACATCCGCATCGGCCAGTTACTCTTCGCCGGAATCATCCTCTCCTCCCTGGGCGCGGTCATGGACGTCGGCATGTCCATCGCCTCCACGATCCAGGAGATCCATGAACAGGCGCCCACCCTCACCCCCCGCCAGCTCTTCCTGTCGGGCATCCATGTCGGGCGCGACATGATGGGGACCATGACCAACACGCTGATCCTGGCCTACGTGGGAAGCGCCCTCTCAACCCTCCTCATCGACTATGCCTACGACCTCAGCGTCAACCAGCTGTTAAATTCCTACGTCATCGGCATCGAGATCATGCAGGGCCTCTCCGGCAGCCTGGGCGTCGTCCTCACCGTCCCCCTCACCGCCTTTCTGGCGACCACCTTCCTGACGGGGAAAGGGCGCGGACGAGCACACACCTGATATACCCATATGGATACACCGGCAAAGCTTCCTTGATTTCGCTCCTTCAACGTAGTATATTGAAAGTAACCCCCATGCCCGCTTCACGGGTACCAGCCAAAATGAAAAAGGAGGAACTCCATCATGACATTTGAGGAATTGACACAGACACGGCGCAGTGTCCGCAGTTATCAGGCCGGATGTACGGTATCCAGGGAAGATGTGGAGAAGATTCTGCGCAGCGCGCAGCTTGCTCCCACCTGGAAGAATTCCCAGACAGGACGCTATTACGTGGCGATAACGCCGGAGAAAGCAGCACAGGTGAAGAAAGCCTGTCTGCCTCCCTTTAATCAGAAAAACAGCGCCAACGCCCCGGTTCTCATCGTCACGGCCTTCGAGAAAAATCAGGCCGGATTCACCAAGGGGCAACCGGATAATGAACTGGGAAACGAGTGGGGCTCCTATGATCTGGGCCTTCAAAGTGCTTATCTGGTGCTGCAGGCCCGGGAGCTTGGTCTGGACACCCTGATCATGGGGATCCGGGATGCTGCCAGACTTCGGGAGATCTTTGACATTCCGGAGAGCCAGGAGATCGCCGCAGTCATCGCTCTGGGATATCGTGAGGGCGAGCCTGCCTTCCGCCCTCGCAAGGAACTGCAGGAAATCGCTGCTTTTTATTAGGAAGCAAATTTCCCCTCTGCCTTGACAATCCCCACATCGCGGGGTACAATGGCATCGGACTTACGTGTCGGCGGCGGGGACAAATCCAGACGGCAACATGAAACAAAAAGCTCTCGTCCTCGGAAGAGAAGGACGAGAGCTTTTCTTCGCAGCAGCTGCGCCGACGGATATATTTTTTGAGAACATTCTATTATTTAAAGGAGACACTTGTATGTGCGAGACATGTAACACAAAGAAGGGGAAGCCCTACTATATCACGACGGCGATCGCCTACACCTCCGGCAAGCCCCACATCGGCAACAGCTACGAGGTAGTGCTGGCGGACAGCATCGCCCGCTACAAGAGAGCGCAGGGCTATGATGTGTTCTTCCAGACCGGCACCGACGAGCACGGCCAGAAGATCGAGCTGAAGGCGCAGGAGGCCGGTGTCACGCCGAAGAAGCTGGTCGATAAAAATGCCGCTGAGATTAAGCGGATCTGGGACCTGCTCAATACCTCTTACGACAAATTCATCCGCACCACGGACGCCGACCATGAGGCGCAGGTGCAGAAGATCTTCCGTAAGCTCTATGACCAGGGCGACATCTACAAGGGCTACTACGAGGGTCTGTACTGCACGCCCTGCGAGTCCTTCTTCACCGAATCCCAGCTGGTGGACGGCAAATGCCCCGACTGCGGCCGCGAGGTGCAGCCGGCCCGCGAGGAAGCCTATTTCTTCCGTATGAGCAAATACGCCGACCGCCTGATCGAGTATATCAACGAGCATCCGGAATTCATTCAGCCCGTTTCCCGCAAGAACGAGATGATGAACAATTTCCTGCTGCCGGGCCTGCAGGACCTCTGCGTCTCCCGGACCTCCTTCTCCTGGGGCATCCCGGTGGATTTCGACCCGAAGCACGTCACCTACGTGTGGCTCGACGCCCTGACCAACTACATCACCGGCATCGGCTACGACGCCGACGGCCATCACGGCGAGAATTTCAACAAATACTGGCCGGCCGATCTGCATCTGATCGGCAAGGACATCATCCGTTTCCATACCATCTACTGGCCCATCTTCCTGATGGCGCTGGATCTGCCGCTGCCGAAGCAGGTCTTCGGCCATCCCTGGCTGCTGCAGGGCGACGGCAAGATGAGCAAATCCAAGGGAAATGTCATCTACGCGGACGACATGGCGGAGCTCTTTGGCGTGGACGCCGTGCGATATTTCGTTCTTCATGAGATGCCCTTTGAAAATGACGGCATCATTTCCTGGGATCTGGTCGTGGAGCGCATCAACTCCGATCTGGCGAACACGCTGGGAAACCTCGTGAACCGCACCATCGCCATGAGCAACAAATATTTCGGCGGCGTCGTGACCAATGTCGACGTGAAGGAGCCGGTGGACGACGAGCTGGCGGCTTTCGCCCTGGAGACCGTGCGCAAAGTGGACGAGCGCATGGAGAAGCTGCGGGTCGCGGACGCCATCACCGAGATCTTCAATCTGTTCAAACGCTGCAACAAATACATCGACGAGACCATGCCCTGGGCGCTGGCGAAGGATGAGAGCAAGAAAGACCGTCTGGCGACGGTTCTCTACAACCTCGTGGAAGGCATCACCTTCGGTGCGACGCTGCTCACTTCCTTCATGCCGGAGACCGCGGAGCGCATCGTGAAACAGCTGAACACTTCGATCCGCAGCCTGGACGAGCTGACCGTCTTCGGCACCTACCCTTCGGGGCAGAAGGTCACCGACAAGCCGGAGATCCTCTTCGCCCGTCTGGACGCCAAAAAGGTTCTGACGGAGATCGATGAGCGGTTCGCGGCAGCGCCCGAAGAAAAAGAGACGGAGGATGACAGTGAAAAGACCGCCGCGGCCGCCGACAGCGCCGACACCATCGAGGGCAGCGGAAAAACAGCCGAGGACGGCATTGATCTTCCTGCCAAGGATGAGATCACCTTCGACGACTTCTCGAAGCTGCAGTTCCAGGTGGGCGAGATCCTTTCCTGCGAAGCCGTGAAGAAGTCCCGGAAGCTCCTCTGCTCCCAGGTGAAGGTCGGCTCCCAGGTGAAGCAGATCGTTTCCGGCATCAAGTCCTCCTACAGCCCTGAGGAAATGGTGGGCAAGAAGGTCATGGTCGTGACAAATCTCAAGCCTGCGAAGCTCGCCGGGCTCCTCTCCGAGGGCATGATCCTCTGCGCCGAGGACGCCGAGGGTAAGCTCTCTCTGGTCGTTCCTGAGCGCGAGATGCCCGCCGGTGCGGAGATCTGCTAAGACAAAGCCTTTTCACAGAGCAGGCATGGACAAACTTCCTCTTTGTCCATGCCTGCTCTTTTTGCATCACATTTTTTATTTTTTTTGCATTTTCCTATTGACATTTCCTGCGTTTGCGCGATAATAGTATTACAGTTATCGTAAGACAGCGCCAGATGCATCGGCGCGGCGCTGTAGGTCAAATGTTGGAAGGGAGATGCGTTATATGTTCACAGAAGCCGTGGAATCTCTCGTTGTGTTAGCCCTCTTATTTGCCGTTATGTTCTTTGGAAATGGAAAGAAGAAGACAAAGGACGCCGACGATATATATTCTCAGACGTGACAGACACATGAGACAGGACAGACAGAAGCGCCGCCCGCAGATTCATTTCTGCAGGCGGCGCCTTTCTGTCCGGTTCTTTATTATTTCCCGATAAATTTGCGCAGTTCTTAACGAGCATTCATCCTGACAGATAAAGTTACTCCTCGGTGTCTTAGACGGATTACTCCTCGTCATACTCTTCCAACGATTCTTCCTCGACGTCTTCCCCCTCCTCTTCTTCACCGTAATACTTCGCGTCGTACTCCTCCTGGCTGATCTCCACCAGGGTCGAGTTATTCAGGATGTACTCACAGATCTTCTCACGAAGGGCCTCGGCGCGCAAATCGTCTTCCTCGTAATATTCGTAGAGCTCCTCCTCGCTCTCCACACCATAGTCGTCCAGGTTCTCGTCAATGTATTCCTGATAGTCCTCGTCGGTGAGTTCCAGCCCCTCCGTCTCTGCGATGACCTGGATCACCAGCAGTGTATAGACTTCATTCTCTGCAGTCGCCGCCAGATCTTCATCGGAGATCAGGTCAGTCCGCTCCATGCCGAACATTTCCGCATAATAGGTGTAGAGCTCGTCATATTCTTCGTAGATGCTCTCATAGAGATCCTCCGGATAGCCGCTGAAGACCGCCTCAGCTACCGCCAGGCTCAGAGCCAGCTCTCCGGCCTCATACAGATTGGACTCCTCGGTGGAGACCTCCAGACTCTCCTGCACGGCGGTACGATACTCCTCCACCGTGTCATAGTCCGTATATTCCTGCACATATTCATCGGTCAGATCCGGCGTCACATACCGGTAGACCCGGTTCACGGTCACCTCGATGGTCGCCTCCACGCCGTCCAGGTCCTCTCCGAAGCTGTCCGCATCCAGCGTCACATCCACACTCAGGGTATCGCCGGCCGCCGCGCCGAGGAGCGCCTCATCCAGTTCCGCGCCCAGCTCCGCGAAGCCGAGCATGATCGCCCGTCCCTCTTCGCTGCCGCCCTCAATGGTCTCTCCGTAGTTCTCGATGTCGACGCTCTCACCTTCCACAAGAACCTGATAATCGATGTCAAGATAATCGCTGTCCTCGGCTTCCTCCACATCGGTCTCCGTGGCGTTTTCATCCATCTCGATTTCGATCTCTTCCTCGACATCGTCTTCCGTGACCTCTGTGATCACCTTGTCTACCTCGAAGCCGGTGTACGCACCCAGCGTCACATAGTCGGCGGCATTGTACTCTGACACCTCCGTCTCGCCGGAAGTTTCCTCCCCGGCGGTTTCCTCCGTCTCTGCGGTCGCTTCGGTCGCCTCTTCCGTCTCCGAGGCCGTCGTTTCCGTGTCCTCCGAGGAGCTGCAGGCCGCCAGTGAGGCGACCAGTGCCAGGCACAGCAACCAAATGCTGATCTTCTTCATCATTCATTCCTCCTGTTCCGATCCGGAGCGAGCCAGCCCGGATCGTGATTCTCTTCATTTACAGCCAGGCTGTATATCCCGTTCTCACAGAACCGCCATCGGGCGGAACGGACAGCTTCATGCATCCGTTTCCACAGAGATCTCCTTCCGCGACGACGAAACGGGACGATTACAGTATACTTGAATTACACCCGAAAATGTAAGAAATCTTTGTGAAAACTTCAGGAAATATGATATGATGATACCAGAGTTAAAAATCATGAGTCAAAGGCTTGCCCCGGAAAGGAGTCCCCCATGTTCCATATTCTGCTCGCCGTCGGCTCGGTTCTTCTGGATCAGCGCCTGAAGGACGGCATCGAAGCCCAGCCTGCGGACACCTTTCCCCTGTCCGCAGCCAACGACAGGATCATTCTAAAACGATATCACAATCCGGGCATCGCCCTGAATGTCGGCGCGAAGCACCCCGGCGCTGTCCGCGCGGGGACGACCGGAGTGTTCTCCTTCTTTCTCCTGTACTTCCTCTCCCTTTTGCGAAAGCCGGGCCGCCGTCTGGCCAAAACCGGCCTCGCTCTCATCGTAGGCGGCTCCGCCAGCAATCTCTGTGACCGCTTTCGTCGGGGATATGTGGTCGACTATTTCAGCTTCCCTCTGCGCCGCATCCGCCACCTCGTCTTCAACCTCGGGGATCTGTTCCTCTTCATCGGAAGCCTGGTGTACGCGGCGGGGGCACTGTTTTCACAGCGCTGAGCTGTTCAGATATCTTTCCTGCTCTTCCGTGAGAACATCGATCGACTTTCCCAGGAAGGCCAGCTTCCGCGAGGCCACCTCGCGGTCCACCTCAGCGGGCACCTTGATGAGCTTCTCCGCAATCTGCCCGCGGTGCTCCGCCAGGTAGCGGGCGCTCAGCGCCTGGATGGCGAAGCTCATGTCCATGATCTCGGCCGGATGACCGTCGCCGCAGGCCAGATTTACCAGACGGCCTTCGCCGAGAACATAGACCCAGCGGTCCCCGGGCAGCCGGTAGCCCAAGATGATGTTCCGACTCTCACAGCTCACCAGGGCGATCTCCCGCAGCCTGGCCACGTCCACTTCCACATCAAAATGTCCGGCGTTGCAGAGGATGGCGCCATCCTTCATGACCGCGAAATCCTCCTCGTCAATGACCCCGGCACAGCCCGTCACGGTCACGAAGAAATCGCCGACCTTCGCCGCCTCCCGCATGGGCATAACGTCGAAGCCGTCCATCACCGCCTCGATGGCCCGCACCGGATCCACCTCCGTGACGATGACTCGGGCGCCCAGACCCTTGGCCCGCATCGCCGTCCCCTTGCCGCACCAGCCGTACCCGGCGACAACAACCTGCTTGCCCGCCACGATCAGATTCGTCGTGCGGTTGATGCCGTCCCACACCGACTGACCGGTGCCGTAACGGTTATCGAAGAGATGCTTGCAGTCGGCATCATTCACCGTCACCATCGGGAAACGAAGCTCTCCGGCCCGCTCCATGGCCCGCAGACGCAGGATGCCCGTGGTCTTCTCCTCGCAGCCGCCGATGACATGAGTGATCTTCTCCGGGAAACGTGTGTGGAGCATATGCACGAGGTCGCCGCCGTCGTCGATGATGATCTGGCAGTCGTGCTCCAGCACATGCGCGATGTGGCTCTCATATTCCTCCGTCGTCGCGCCGTACCAGGCGTGCACCTCCATCCCATCCTCGACCAACGCCGCGGCCACGTCATCCTGCGTGGACAGCGGATTACTCCCGGTCACAAACATCTCGGCGCCGCCCGCCGCCAGCACCTTGCACAGGTAAGCCGTCTTGGCCTCCAGATGGATGGAAAGCGCCACCCGCATCCCGGCGAAGGGCTTCTCCGCGGCAAAATCCCGCTCCAGCCTGTTTAACAGCGGCATGTTCCGCTTCACCCACTCGATCTTATGATGCCCTGACGGGGCCAGTGCAATATCCCGAATCTCTGAACTCATCTCTGCTTCCTCCTGCGGCTGCAGCCGCCTGTCTGTCTCGTTTCCTTATTACGCCGATCGCGGACTGCGCAGCGGCCAAAGGTTCTGACACGATGCCATCATAACAACGATCCGTCTTTTTTTCAAGAGCGATTGTTTCCCTCTGTCCTGCTTCGTCTCCATGTAGAACGCATTCTATA
>JAJQCL010000099.1 GCA_021202715.1 Lachnospiraceae bacterium | reverse complement strand
ATACTGCTATTCGTTCGGTGAGCGGCAGTTCACCGGCAGATAGGAAGCGCCATTAGCTCATCTGGAAGAGCACCTGACTCTTAATCAGGGTGTCCAGGGTTCGAGCCCCTGATGGCGCAGTGAGAAGTCCTAAGCTTGGCTATAGCAGCAGGTTTGGGGCTTCTTTTGTTTTACTGAATCACGAGAAAGCGCTTGAAGCAGGGGCTGTTTTTTCATATAATAAAGGTATTCCGCAGGGGGAGGTACATATAATGAGCTTTATTATTACGATCGTTTTTCTGATCTGGGTCGTTCAGCTGGTGAGAAGAGCGCAGACGAAGGGGAAGCAGGACGCGGCGGAGCGGCGCCGTACCGGATATGGGAGCGCGGCGCCCCGTTCGGAGACGCGTGATCCGGGGCGTGTGACCCCCACGATTCCGCGGCCGGAGATGCGGAAGAAGAACGCGACGGCGAAGCCCTCCCGTCCGGCGGCGAAGCAGAAGCATCAGACCGTTCATCAGCAGCTCGTCGACGCGGACGGCATCACATTTCGCGGTCTGCGGCCGGGGACAGATGAACTGGAATATCTGATTCAGTACAATCGTGCCCGGGAAAGTCGGCTGGAGCAGGCGCTGGAGAGCCGCCAGGGCTGACACGTGTTCTTTTCACAGCATGGTGCCTTCGTCACAGAGGCGGTTTTGCCGCAATGGTGAGACAGGAAACCTTTAGACTGGTTCCAGTTCATGGAAAGGAGCCAGAGTGCGATGAGAGAAGAACAGCGGGAAAGAGAACCACAGAGTGTGAAAAGGTACGGGCGGCGCAGACGGAAGGTGCGCAGGCTGCCTTTTTTGCTGGCATTGAGTATCTTTGCGGGAGGAATCCTGGCAGGCAGCGGTCTGGCGCTGGAGGAGCTGTACGAAATCGCCGGTCTTTTTGACGAAAGCGATTGACAGAGCATTTTCTCTTTCCTATAATAAAGAGGCTGCCCGGCGGTCGTGCCGGGCGCATGCGCTGTATCCCGGGAAAGGGAACGGCAGCAGAAGGAGAACAAATGAATACTGTCAAGAACAGGACCACCAGGATGGTATTGACTGCCGTATTTGCAGCAATAATCATCGTCATGGCCAGTATCCCGCAGTTGGGGTACATCAATCTGGGCATCATCAGCGCTACCACCCTGCATATTCCGGTGGTCGTCGGCTCGATCCTGCTGGGACCGCAGACGGGCGCGCTTCTGGGAGCCTTCTTCGGGCTGACCAGTTGCATCAAGGCGACCTTCGCCCCGAACCTGACCTCGTTCTGTTTCTCTCCGTTTATTGCCAACGGGAACCTGGCGAGTCTGCTCGTGTGCTTTGTGCCCCGTATTCTCATCGGCATCGTCTCCCCTCTCGTCTATCGGGGGATGCACTTCCTGCTGGGGAAGCTGGTGAAGAAGAAGGAAGTCACCACGCTGGCTTCTCTGGCGGTAGCGGGTCTGGCGGGTTCGATGACCAACACGCTGCTGGTCATGAACCTGATCTATGTTTTCTTCATTGACCTTTATGCGGCGGCGACCGGCTATGAGGCGGTCTATTCGGCCATCCTGGTCATCATCGTCAGTGCGGGTGTTCCGGAGGCCATTGTCTGTGCCATCCTGACCACCGCCATCTGCCGCGTCATGCTGCCGCTGGTGCGCCAGATGCGTTGAGGACATTTGTATGAATACAATTTTGCAGGAAATTCCCATCACAGAGATTGAACATGTAAAGATCGGCCATGCGCAGGACATGGAACATGCCACCGGCTGCACGGTGCTTCTTCTGGGAGAAGAGGGCGCCCGGGCGGGGCTCGATGTCCGCGGCGGCGGGCCGGCCTCCCGGGAGTCGGAGCTGCTGAAGCCCGTGGCGGCTGCCGAGGTCATCCATGCGGTGCTGCTCTCCGGCGGCAGTGCTTTCGGCCTCGACGCGGCCGGCGGGGTCATGCGGTATCTGGAAGAACAGGGCATCGGCTTTGCCGTGGGAGATGTGCGGGTGCCGCTGGTGTGCCAGTCGGACATTTACGATCTGGGGCTGGTGACCTCCAAAGTACGTCCCGATGCGGCCATGGCCTATGAGGCCTGCCGGAATGCGGAGAAAAACTGCCCCGCGGAGGGCAACGTGGGTGCCGGGACCGGCGCGACCGTCGGGAAGCTCCTGGGACCTGATACCGCCATGAACTCCGGCCTGGGCCTCTATGCGGTGCAGCTGGGAGAACTGAAAATGGGCGCTGTGGTGGCCGTGAACGCGCTGGGTGATATCCGCGACCCGGAGACCGACGAGATCCTGGCGGGGCTTCTGACTCCGGATCATCAGGACTTTGCCGACAGCGAGAAGACGCTTTACCGTCTGGCTGCTGCTGCAGCCGCACCTGAGATGTCGAATACCAATACGACGATCGGTGCGGTTATCACCAACGGTCACTTTACCAAGACACAGCTGTGCAAGATCGCCTCCATGGCTCACAACGGTTACGCCCGGGCAATCCGTCCTGTCCACACGATGGGAGACGGCGACAGCATCTATGCGCTGTCGGTGGGAGATGTTGTTCCTGCCGACATCAATGTGGCCGGAACGCTGGCTGCCCATGTCATGGCACAGGCTATTCGGCGCGCGGCGCTGATGACACCGCCCATGTACGGGCTGCTCAGCGCGCAGAGCCTGAGAAAAATTCGAAGCAGGGATTGACAGCCCTGCAAAAATATGATAAAGTCCAGAAGTCTGTGGCGAGGCCGCAGCGATACCACTGCCGAAGACAGCAGGTGCCGAGAGGCATAAGTGATGAACGCCTGCCGAGGAAGAATGGATATCACAGTTTTGTGAGCGTATTTCCTCCTGTCGTGCGCGGCGGGAGGTTTTCTTTTTTCGCAGCGGTACCTTGCAGTGCGTCGGATGTCCGCCGTGCTGCGCAAAATTTAAAAAGGAGGTAACCGAATCATGGCCAAAGTAGAACTGAAACAGCCGGTTGTGCAGGAGATTTCCGCGCTTCTTGCCGATGCTCAGTCCGCTGTTCTCGTGGACTATCGTGGAATCACCGTAGATGCCGATACGCAGCTGCGTAAGCAGATGCGGGAGGCGGGTGTGACCTACCGTGTCTATAAGAACACGCTGATGAACATCGCGATGAAGGGAACGGACTTTGAACCCCTGTCCGCCGATCTGAAGGGACCGAGCGCCATCGCCGTGTCTGCGACCGATGCGACCGCGCCTGCGCGGGTCGTGGCGACCTTCGCGAAGACCAACGAAGCCGTCTCCCTGAAGGCCGGTGTGGTTGAAGGCACCTACTATGATGCAAAGGGAATCAACGCCATCGCACTGATCCCCGGAAGAAACGAGCTGCTGTCCAAACTGCTGGGAAGCCTGCAGTCTCCGATGGCGAATTTTGCCCGCGTGATCAGCCAGATCGCGGAGAAGAAGGGCGAGCCCGCGGCCGCCGAGGCCGAGGCGTAATCCGCCTCCCTTATGCCGCATGAGAACCCTCCCACCGGGAGGACACAACAAAGTAAACGGACATGTCCGCTGACGCGGACATCGTCATGAATGAAAGTCGATTGTTCCGCGCTGTCGCGCTACCACAATCGCCACCTGTATTCGTATTCCGGCCTATCGGCCTACATACTCATACAGGTTAGCCCGTCCAATGTCCGGACATCTGTGCAAGCAAGCTTGCCCATCTGTCTGGCCGCCGTCCGGGACTTTCATAGTAAAATATTAATGGAGGAAAAAATAATGGCAAAACTGAGCATTGATGAGATCATCGCAGCTGTTGAAGAGCTGAGCGTACTGGAACTGAATGACCTGGTAAAAGCCTGCGAGGAGAAGTTCGGCGTATCCGCCGCCGCGGGTGTTGTCGTGGCTGGCCCCGCTGCCGCTGAGGAAGAGGAGAAGGATTCCTTCGACGTGGAGCTGACCGAGATCGGCCCCAACAAGGTCAAGGTCATCAAGGTGGTCCGCGAGCTGACCGGTCTGGGCCTGAAGGAAGCCAAGGCGGTTGTCGACGAGGCTCCCAAGGTGTTCAAGAACGAGGTTTCCAAGGAAGAGGCCGAGGCTGCCAAGGCTGCTCTGGAGGCCGAGGGCGCCAAGGTTACCCTGAAATAAGAATCATAAGAAATACGCATTTATGCGTAGAAGAAGAGGGCACAGCCGGAAGATGGTTGTGTCCTCTTTTTGGATATTTGATGGCGGGCGAAGTGGGGAGGCGAGATCCGTGAGATCCGCGACAGAAGCTCCCTGAGATCATTCTTGTTACGGAAGGCGGTAGAAGGTATTTTTCCCATTCCCTTCGCGCACGATTTTTCCGCTTCCTGTCAGTTTTTTCAGCAGCCGCCCGCAGGAAGACTGGCTTTCTCCCAGCAGACTCTCGGCATCTTTCCGCCGGATGGTTCCCTGCCGCTGCAGTGACAGGATCAGTTTTTCTTCTTTGTCTTTCTCAGATCCGGATGTATATGTCAGCGGCTTCTCCTCACGAGGAGCTGTCAGGCTGGGCAAAGTGATTTTAAACACATTGTCGGATGCTTCAATCTGAGGGGTCAGGTTGGTTCCCTCATAGGCCTCCATGATTTTACGGATACCGGTTCCGTACGCCTCGATCAGTTCCAGACGATAAAATACATTGGCCAGATTCATATTGCGGCATACAGAGATCCCCATCATCACATCGTTCAGCGTGACGCCGCTGACCAGTCCGCCCACGGAGACGAACTCAATTCTGTCTGAATAGAGGCTGATCAGGGCGCTGGCGCGGAAAGCGTATTCCCGGTGGATTAACAGATTCAGCAGAGCTTCTCTCACAGCCACCTCCGGGATGCTCCGCTGATCGATGCGGCGCAGCTTGTCGAAGGTGGAGTGAACCGGATTGCGAAAATCGATGTATTCATAGACATCGTTCATTTGTTTTAACAGGGATCCTGTGAATTCCTTCCGGTCTTTGAACTCGTTTTGCGTGGTTCCTTCAAAAACAGCCGCTTTGATGGTGTGGACACACTGGTCGGAAAGCAGGAGGCCGAGGTTCGTATGGATCCCATCCTGACTCGTTATTCCCAGACTTCTCATCTGCAGAGGGCCAAAGGCGAGCTTCCTTTCGGCAAATTCCTCCGCGGTTGTCTGAAAAGTCAGTTCCTGCTCCAGCGAGCGCATTTCTTCAAAATGATCGCCGTCGGTTTCTTTGATCATGTGCCGGATCGCAGTGCTGGTAGCCGGTGCAGCGGAGTATCCCTGACGAACGTAAACTCCTTCCGGACGCAGCCCTTTTTTGGCGATATAATAAGGACGCTCAGTTCCCTGTTGGATATCAATAGAAATGACCGGTTTTTTTCCATCTTAATCGTCTCATAATGAATGAACATGGTCAGATCGGGCTTGATGGCATCGCGGATCATATTGCTGATCTGAAGCGCTGTGCCGTCCGGGTCTGCCACTCCGAGGACGGTTCCGTCATCCTGGACTCCGATATAAATCTTTCCTCCATGAGAGTTTGCAAACGCGATGATTTCTTTTTTCAGGTCGTCGGTAACGATTGCTTTCAGCTCTGTGGTTTCGTTTTCCCTGAGTGTCATGTTAGCTCCTCCTCACATATTCTACCCGTATTCTACCCCATTCTGCCCATCTGCGTCAAGAGGTTAGAAAATACAAAATTGTGAACAGAAACAGGGCAGGCCCAGCCGGAATCCGGCTGGGCCTGCCCTGTTTTCGGAACAGATGTTGTGAGAGTCCACTTAAAGTGCGGACAGTGCCGCCTCGTCAGCCACCAGGGTGAAATCCTTCTGCAGCTGCAGGATGGAGTCGGGGACAGGAGGTGTGACGGT
>JAJQCL010000242.1 GCA_021202715.1 Lachnospiraceae bacterium | reverse complement strand
GCAATCCGTAGTGTCATATCTCTTACGGACCAAAGGTCAGGAATGGAACGCTTGCACAGGGTGCGCCCTGCGGGCGTGTACGAGGAGAAGAAAAACGAAATGAACATAGGAATCGTCGTCAACAACCTGATCGTCATCTTCGCCATGATCGTTGTGGGACTGGTTATGGGGAAGCGGCGGATGCTCAGCGATCGGGCGGAACGGGATCTGACATCCATTGTGATGAATGTGGGACTTCCCTGTATGATCTTCAGTTCCATGATCCAGGAATATGACAGCAACCTGGTGCGGGACAGTGTGATCATTTTCGTTCTGGATCTTATGATCATCCTGGCGGGCGCTGCGCTCAATCTGGCCGCCTCCCGCCTGCTGCGGGTTCCGCAGAGACGTCGGGGCGTGTGGGTGCTGGCGGCGACGCTGAGCAACGGCGGATTCATGGGATTTCCCATCGTCTACGCGCTTCTCGGGAGCGAGGGGCTGTTTCTGGCTTCCATGATGAATCTGGCACAGACGATTCTTTGCTACAGCCTGGGGGTGGGGATCCTCACGAGCGGTTCCTCAGAACAGGGAAAGACAGACTGGAAGAAGGTCCTTCTGACCAACGTCAACGGGGCGGTCGTGCTGGGACTGGCCTGCTTTCTGACGCAGGCGCCGGTGCCGGAACTGATTCTGACTGTGACGGACTATTTTGGTGCGATCACCACGCCGCTGTCCATGCTGCTGATCGGCCTGAGCCTCTCGCATGGCAGTCTTTCCGCGGTCTTCCGAGACCGGGATGTGATCTCCATTACGGTCATGCGTCTGCTGGTCATGCCTCTTCTGATTGTCCTGTTCCTTCATTTCCTTCCCCTCCCGGCCGACAGTCTGGTCGCCGGGATCATTGCCATCGTGCAGGCCATGCCCTGCCCGGCGGTCGTCCTCACACTTTCCAATCAGTACGGGACGGATTCTGAGCTGGCGGCGCGGGCCATCTTCCTGTCCAGCCTCTGCTGTATCGTGACGATCCCGTTGATCCTGCTGTTGGTGTAAATGAAAATCGGAGAATGTGACGAAGCGAATGGAACGGGAACGGGCGCCGAAAATCCACAGTTGAAAAAGAAAATCCTTTATGCTATCATAGGTTTCGATTGACAGACGGTATGGATGCAGAGGATACCGAACGGCTGAATGGATCATGAAAGAGACAGAGAAGGAGCATACAGATGGCAAAGGAAAAGAAATTGGTGGAGGCGATCACTCCGATGGAGGAGGACTTCGCCCAGTGGTACACGGATGTGGTGAAGAAAGCGGAACTGGTCAACTATTCCAGTGTGAAGGGTTGCATGATCCTGCGCCCCGCCGGGTATGCGATCTGGGAGAACATCATGCATCAGCTGGATGAGCGCTTTAAAGCCACCGGCGTGGAAAATGTGGGAATGCCCCTTTTCATTCCCGAAAGCCTGCTGCAGAAGGAGAAGGATCAGGTGGAGGGCTTCGCGCCGGAGGTGGCCTGGGTGACGCATATGGGCGGTGAGAAGCTGCAGGAGCGTCTGTGCATCCGCCCCACCTCGGAGACGCTGTTCTGTGAGCTTTACAAGGATATCGTGCAGTCGCATCGGGACCTTCCCAAGGTATATAATCAGTGGTGCTCGGTGGTTCGCAGTGAAAAGACCACCCGCCCGTTCCTGCGTACGACCGAATTCTGGTGGCAGGAGGGGCATACGGCGCACGCGACGCAGGAGGAGGCGCAGGAGCGCACCATCCAGATGCTGAACGTGTATGCGGATTTCTGCAAAGAAGTGCTGGCGATCCCGGTGATTAAGGGACAGAAGACGGACAAAGAAAAATTCGCCGGCGCCGAGGAGACCTACACCATCGAGGCACTGATGCATGATGGCAAGGCACTGCAGGCCGGTACGAGCCATAACTTCGGGGACGGCTTCGCGAAGGCTTTCGGGATCCAGTATTCAGATAAGGAAAATCAGCTGCAGTACGTCCATCAGACCTCGTGGGGGATGTCCACCCGCATCATCGGCGCACTGATCATGGTGCACGGCGATGACAGCGGGCT
This sequence comes from Lachnospiraceae bacterium, assembly GCA_021202715.1. Classification (GTDB taxonomy): domain Bacteria; phylum Bacillota; class Clostridia; order Lachnospirales; family Lachnospiraceae; genus UBA3305. Next base: position 3,816 of record JAJQCL010000242.1, on the reverse strand, counting down.
GGTGCTGCCGCCCCGCATCGCGCCGACGCAGATCATGGTGATTCCGATCGCGCAGCACAAGGCGGGGGTTCTGGATCGGGCAATGGAGCTGCAGGAGGAGCTGACAGAAGCCGGATTCAAGGTAAAGGTCGACGACAGCGACAAGAGTCCCGGCTGGAAGTTCAGCGAGCAGGAGATGCGCGGCATCCCGCTCCGGGTGGAAATCGGCCCCAAGGACATCGAGGCCGGACAGGCCGTCCTCGTGCGGCGGGATACCCGGGAAAAACGCATCGTCCCCCTGACCGGGCTGGCAGACAGTGTGCGTGAGATGCTCGATGCGATGCAGAACGATATGTATAATCGTGCGAAAGCGCATCTGGATTCTCATATGTATGAAGCGGTTACGTATGAGGAGTTCCAGGATGCGGTGGCGAACCGCCCTGGTTTCGTGAAAGCCATGTGGTGCGGCGATGAAGCCTGCGAATTGAAGATCAAGGAAGATACGACGGCCACTTCTCGCTGCATGCCGTTCGAGCAGGAGAAGCTCTCCGATGTCTGTGTCTGCTGCGGACGACCGGCGAAGAAGCTGGTCTACTGGGGCAAGGCCTATTGATCGTAAGGCGGATCGCGGACTGTATCGGAGAAGCTGGAAGACGGAACAGAACACTTGCATTATTGAGAATGAAACATACAGAAAGGACATCGCCATGTATAACGACATGATGGATACCATCGGGTTTGTTTCACAGTACGATCCCGAGGTGGGCGCGGCCATGAAGCAGGAGCTGGGCCGCCAGAAGAGAAATATCGAGCTGATCGCTTCGGAAAACCTGGTCTCTCCGGCTGTCATGGCAGCCATGGGGAGCTGCCTGACCAATAAATATGCTGAAGGGTATCCCGGAAAGCGCTACTATGGCGGCTGCGAATATGTGGATGTGGTGGAGAGTCTGGCAATTGACCGCGCCAGGAAGCTGTTCGGCGCGGAGTATGCCAATGTGCAGCCCCATTCCGGCGCCCAAGCGAATCTGGCAGTGTATTCGGCGCTGATCCAGCCGGGCGATACGGTCATGGGGATGAACCTGGCCGAGGGAGGCCATCTGACGCACGGCGCACCGGTCAACATGAGCGGGAAGCTGTACCATTTTGTCCCCTACGGCATCACGGCGTCCGGGGTCATCGACTATGACGCGTTTGAGGCGCAGGCGATGGAGGTGAAGCCGAAGCTCATCGTGGCTGGTGCCTCCGCCTACCCCCGCATCATTGATTTTGAGCGCATCGGTCAGATCGCGAAGAAGGTCGGTGCACTTTATATGGTAGATATGGCTCACATTGCCGGTCTGGTGGCGGGCGGTGCGCATCCGTCGCCGGTGCCTTACGCGGATGTGGTGACGACCACCACACATAAGACGCTGCGGGGTCCCCGCGGCGGCCTGATCCTGGCGAAGGAAGAATTCGGCCCTGCTCTGAACAAGGCGGTCTTCCCCGGTATGCAGGGCGGTCCTCTGATGCATGTCATTGCGGCGAAGGCCGTGTGTTTCGGCGAGGCGCTGCGTCCGGAATTTAAGGAGTATGCGGCGCAGGTGGTAAAGAACGCTAAAGCCCTGGCGGAGGGCCTGACCTCCCGCGGCATCGATCTGGTGTCCGGCGGCACCGACAATCATCTGATGCTGGTGGATTTGCGGAACCTGGAGCTGACCGGAAAGGAACTGGAGCAGCGCCTGGATTCCGTGTATATCACCGCCAACAAGAATGCCGGCCCCAACGACCCGCAGAAGCCCTTCGTGACCAGCGGCGTCCGTCTGGGAACCGCCGCCGTGACAGCCCGCGGCATGGTGGAAGAGGATATGGAGAAGATCGCGGAGTTCATCGCTCTGGCGGCAAAGGACTATGAGAATTCGGCCGATGCCATCCGCGCCGGTGTGGAGGAACTCTGCGCGAAGTATCCGTTGTATAACTGAAAACGGTGATCGGACAGAAGAAATTTTGTCGCCGATAGCGCACCTTTTTACGCAAAAGACCTTGACGGGCGTCTCAAACCGTGGTACACTCATACGGCAAGACGAAGATCGAGGTCTTTTTTTTGTGTATAAAAATCAGCTGTGGTAAGAACGAGCCGGCAGCGAGCGGAGGGAAAAGAGATGCGTGTACGAGTCACTTTGGCCTGCACTGAGTGCAAGCAGAGAAACTACAACATGACCAAAGAAAAGAAGAACCATCCCGAGAGAATGGAGACCAGAAAGTACTGCAGATTCTGCAAGAAACACACAGTGCACAAGGAAACCAAGTAATCGGATTCTGAGAGAAAGGACATTCCTATGGGAGAAAAGTTTGAGACCCTGAAATCAGAATTCAAGAAGATCATCTGGCCGGACCAGAGGACAGTGGTTCGGGAGACGACCGCCGTGGTCGTCACAGGCGTTCTGCTGGGAATCTTCCTGGCGGTTCTGGATACGGTGATCAAGTTCGGGCTGAGCTTTATTCTGTAAGAGCGGAGGAGGAGAAGACGTATGGCAGATGCTAAATGGTATGTGGTTCATACCTACTCCGGCTATGAGAATAAGGTGAAAGCGGATCTGGAAAAGACCATTGAGAACCGGAAGCTGCAGGACACGATTCTGGAGGTGGCCGTTCCGCTTCACGACGTGGTGGAGATCAAGAACGGAGAGAGAAAAGCCTCTCAGAAAAAGATGTTCCCCAGCTATGTGCTGATCAATATGGTCATGAACGACGACACCTGGTATGTGGTTCGCAATACTCGTGGTGTGACCGGATTTGTCGGACCGGGGAGCAAGCCCGTGCCTCTGGAGCCGGAGGAGATGGCTCACATGGGCATCGGCGGCGAGAGTATCCAGATCGAATTTGAGATCGGGGATACCGTCATTGTCACGACCGGCGTCTGGGAAGGAACCGTGGGACCCATCCGGGAGATCAACGAAGGAAAACAGAGTGTCACCATCGCTGTGGAGATGTTCGGCCGGGAGACCCCGGTGGAGCTCAGTTTCACAGAGGTGAGAAAGATGTGATGCACCCGCAGGAAACATAAGCAGGGAGCCCGACAGGGCGGACTGCGAATGGTTCCCGGGAAATGCGTGTGGAAGGGGTATCCGCCCCGCAAGCACCACCATCAGCGCAAGCTGAAGAAAACAGGAGGAAGCCAAGATGGCAAAGAAAGTAACAGGCTACATCAAATTACAGATTCCCGCCGGCAAAGCAACGCCGGCACCGCCCGTAGGTCCTGCCCTGGGACAGCACGGAGTGAATATCGTTCAGTTTACCAAAGAGTTTAACGCGCGGACGGCGGACCAGGGAGACCTGATCATCCCCGTGGTCATCACCGTTTACGCAGATAGAAGCTTCAGCTTCATCACCAAGACCCCGCCTGCGGCCGTTCTGCTGAAGAAAGCCTGCAAGATCAAGTCCGGGTCCGGCGTCCCCAACAAGACCAAGGTTGCGACCATTTCGAGAGCCGAGGTGCAGAAGATCGCCGAACTGAAGATGCCTGACCTGAATGCTGCCAGCGTTGAGGCCGCCACCAGCATGATCGCCGGTACCGCCAGAAGCATGGGTATCGTCGTAGAGGACTAAGAGGAGGGTGCCGAGATGAAAAGAGGAAAGAAATATACTGAGGCTGCTAAGAATGTAGAGCGTATGACGCTGTATGACAGTGCGGATGCCATCGCTCTGGTGAAGAAGACTGCGACCGCCAAGTTCGATGAGACCGTTGAGCTGCATGTGCGCACTGGCTGCGATGGTCGTCACGCCGATCAGCAGATCCGCGGCGCTGTGGTACTGCCGCACGGAACCGGGAAGACCGTCCGCGTTCTGGTGTTCGCCAAG
>JAJQCL010000119.1 GCA_021202715.1 Lachnospiraceae bacterium | reverse complement strand
GCCCAGCAGCGGATACAGGCAGGAGCAGACACGATAGGGCAGCTTCAGGTTATACACAGAGACGCCAATGGCAATACCGGCGACGCAGTAGTAGGCATATTCCGAAAAGCCCCAGTGCAGATAGGTCGTACTCAGCGCCAGCAGCGCGGCATTCTGAGACTGAGACTCATACCCGAACACGGAAATACCCTCAACAAAGTGGGTGACCGGCTCGGCAATGCCCCAGAACACAATACCTGTCGCAATGCCGCCGCACAGGGAGATGACGAACCAGGCCCAGCGGCTCATAACCGGCTTGGCGTCCTTGCCGCCGATCTTGATTCCTCCGACCTTCTTGCTGAACATGACCCACACGCAGAAGCCTACCAGCCCCAACGTGACCAGATCATAGGCCCAGCCGAAATTCGAGCAGGCAAAATCCACGATGGCCGACTCTCCGTCGCTGTACAGCTGCGGATTGACAAACCCCAGGATGATGACCGCGCCGAAGATCAGGACCATCGAAATAAAGACTGGTTTACGAATGGTTACTTTTTCTTTCATGAGCAGTTTCTCCTCTCTGTTCTCGAAGCGGCCCCGTTCATCCACTTCTCTTCTTTATTGTAAGAAACAACGGAATCAGGTTACTCCCCCATCGTCCACAAAACGTCCATTTTTTCGTCTGGCAGGAACATTTTTTCTCCTGTTTTTGACTTTCTGGATGTTTAATTGTCCATTTTTTTCTTTCTGATGAAGCCTCTGCTTTCTCCCCGTTCTGCCCGGCGTCGCACCTCTCGTTCGTATCATGTACCCCCTGTTTTTATATTTTCCCGTCGGGCAGCTTCCGGATCACATTATTTTAGACAATTTTTAGACAAAAACGCGTAAAATAGAGGCAGACAACATTCAGATAACATATTCCCAAATACCGCAGGAGGAACCCTTATGAGTAAAATGTCTGATATCAGCACCATTACGCTGGGATCACATCTGACACTGGAGGAATTTGTCGCCGTCGCCCGCTTTGGTGCACAGGTCGAATTCTCGCAGGAATACTGCGACCGCGTCAACCGGACCCGCTCTCTGGTCGAGGGCTGGGTACAGGAAAAGCGGGTTATGTACGGTGTGACCACCGGCTTCGGCGCTCTTTGTACCCGGGCCATCGATTCCGATGAGACCGCCAAGCTCCAGGAAAATATCATCATGAGCCACTCGGTCTCCGTGGGTGAGCCGCTGTCCATCGAACGGGTCCGGGGGACGATGCTGATGATCCTCCAGAACCTGGGCACCGGCGCCAGCGGCGTCCGCCTAGAGCTCCTGGAGAAATACCGCGAGCTGCTCAACGCGGGCGTGACGCCCTATGCCCCCGGCGACGGCAGCGTCGGCTACCTGTCCCCGGAGGCCCATATGGCACTGGTAATCACAGGGCGGGGCCGCGCCTATTATCAGGGAGATCTGATGGATGGAGCGGAGGCTCTGAACCGCGCCGGGATCTCCCCGCTCGCTTTAAGCTCCAAGGAAGGGCTGGCTGTCGTTTCCGGCACCACCACTTCCACGGCCATGGCCGCGCTGGCGCTCTATGATATGCGTCAGGCCGCTCTGTCCGCGGACATCGTCGGGGCCATGAGTCTGGAAGCCCTCCACGGCGTCATGGGCGCTTTCGACGAAAGAGTCATGAACGTGCGGCCCCATCCGGACCAGGCCGACACAGCCGCCAATGTCCGGGCCATTCTGGCCGATTCGCAGGTCATTGAGAAATATCAGGGCTGCCGGGTGCAGGATGCCCTGTCCCTGCGCTGTATCCCGCAGCTGCACGGCGCCGCGAAGAAAACGCTGCGGGACGCCCTGACGACCGTGGAGATTGAGATGAATTCCTGCTGTGACAACCCCGTCATTTCCCTCGAGGGAGACAAGCCGGACATCATCTCCGCCTGCAACGCCGACTCCGCCTATGTAGGCATGGAAATGGACAGCGCCTGCATCGCCGCCACCTCCCTGGCGAAGATGAGCGAGCGGCGCAACAACCGCCTCATCGACGAGAGCCTCTCCGGCTATCCCTGGTTCTGCATCAAGAATCCCGGCCTCGATTCCGGCCTGATGATCCCTCAGTACACGCAGGCCGGCCTGTTAAATCAGATGCGGATGCTCTGCACGCCCTGCACCATCGACAACACCCCCACCTGCGGGAATCAGGAAGACTACGTCGCCATGGGCTACAACGCCTGTCTCAAGGCGGGTCCCGTAGCCGAGAAGCTGGAGTACATTCTGGCCATCGAGCTTCTCTCCGCCTATCAGGCCCAGCAGTTTCTGGAGCCGGATCTCCCCCGCAGCACCGCGACGACTGCGGTTCTGACAGAGATCGGCGAGCATGTACCCGTACTGGAACACGATATGCTTCTCCATCCCCACATCGAGTATCTGCGGAACCTGATCCACTCCGGACAGCTCATTGAGATCGTCGAGGGGAAGATCGGGAAGCTGAGGTAACGTATCCCTCCGGCCCGCTTTACTGATCCCGCCATATGCGAAGGGGGAGCAAAGTCCGATGTTTGCAGACTTTTCTCCCCCTTACGATCCGCCGCCGTCCGTTTCTACACCTGTTCCGCTTTCCGCTTTATCTCCCCGGCCTGTCGGCACAGCGATGTGATATGAGCAAACCTTCCCGCCGCAATGTCTCCCCGGGTACACAGCCAGCTTCCTCCCACAGCCCGCACAAAGGGCGCCTTCAGATATTCCGCCAGATTCTTTTCACTGACGCCTCCTGTGGGTACAAAGTGTATTCCGGGGAACGGCCCCGCAAGCGCCTTCATGGCGCTCAGGCCTCCATAGGTACCCGCCGGGAAGAACTTCACCGTATCCAGTCCCATCTCCAGCGCTTCCGTAATCTCCGTGGGCGTCACACATCCGGGCAGAACTGTTATTTCTCTCTCGATGCAATATTCCACGACTCTGCGGTTGAATCCGGGAGACACGATGAATTTTGCCCCTGCAGCCACCGCATCCCGGCAGTTTTCCCGCGTCAGAACCGAACCGGCGCCAACCAGGAAGTCCTCATCTTCCTGCTCTGCCAGCGCCTCGATCGCAGCCAGACCGGCTGACGTGCGCAGGGTAATCTCCGCACAGGGAATGCCTCCGGCCTTCATGGCCCCTGCCAGAGGAACCGCATCCTCCTTCCGTTCCAATACAACCACCGGCACAACGCCCAGCTCTCCCATACGTTCCAGTATCCGATCCATCTGACCTCCTCCTGTCATACCAGATAACGGCACTCTCTCCCCTGCAGCACGTCCAGCACATTGCGGGCAGCCATCATCCCCATCCTGTACGCCGCCTCCGCCGTGGCCGCCCCCGCGTGAGGCGTCAGGATGCAGTTTGGCAGCTCTGCCAGCGGACTGCCGCAGGCGGGTTCACACAATGTTGCGTCCAGCGCCGCCGCACCGATCTGATGCGTGCGCAGCGCCTCATAGAGTGCGTCTTCATCCACGATGCCTCCCCGCGCCGTGTTGACAAGGACTGCCTGCTTCTTCATCTGCGCCAGCCTTCCCGCGTCCACCATGTGACGGGTCTCCTCGGTCAGCGGTGCGTGAAGCGTGATAAAGTCTGCCTTCTGAAACAGGGTATCCAGGTCAACATATGTTCCGCCGCACTGCTTCATAAATTCCGGATCCGGATAAGCGTCGTTGGCCAGGATCTCCATGTGAAATCCCTGCGCGCGCTGAATCACGCCCCTCCCGATCCGTCCTGTCCCTACGACTCCGAGAACCTTCCCATACATCTCAACGCCGCGGAGAGGCTTCTCACTGCGCCCCGCCCGGATGGCGCTGTCCATCGGGCAGATATTCCGGGCGGCCGCCAGCATAAGAGCCACTGCCAGATCCGCCACCGAATCACTGTTTGCACCCGGTGTGAATGCAACGCGGATCCCCCGTCTGTGAGCTTCCTCCACGTCCACATTATCATAGCCGACTCCGTACCGGGAAATGATCTGCAGCTTCTCCCCCTTCTCCATCAGCCCCCGGTCATAGGTCTCCAGTCCGGCGATGACGGCGTCAGCCCGCGGAAGCTCTTCCATCATCTGTTCCCGCAGCTCCGCGCCCTGCGCCCGCAGCGCGATCACCTCGCAGTCATGCTCCTCCAGGAATCGGATGGGGCGCACATCGTCTCTTCCAAAGGAACGCGGTGTCGCCAAGACGGTAAACTGATTCATTTTCATTCCTCCTCCCCTCTGCCCTGCCCGATCGCTTCGGTCTTCCCGGATGCTGACCGCTCCAAAACCCGTCTCGGATTCTCTGCCAGAATCCCACGCAGCACATCCTCCGACACGCCAGCCCGACGCAGAGCCGGTAAAAAGCGGTGCAGCAGATATGTCAGGCCGATCTCTCCCCCGTATGCCAGCATGCGTTGTCTGGTCGTATCCAGCGAGAGAAGCAGCTGTTTTTCAAATCCCCTTTCCAGTAAATTCCCAATCAGGCGGATTTCTTTCTCATCGCTGTGATACTTAAACCGGCCAATGGTATCATACTCAACATAGGCGCCCTCACGGCAAAGCTGATACGCCACAGATTCCTCCGGGATCGCCCGGTCCAGATGACAGAAGATCATCCGCTCCGGCGGCACTCCCAGTCCCGTCAGATCATTAAACAGCGCCAGAGGATGCGAAAGCGGCTCCGTATGAATCATCAGAGGCACCTGGCAGATCCGGGCGGCAAACGCCGCCGCTGTGAACAGTCGACGCTGCGTCTCCGAGAGACTGTCTCCCTCACAGGCTGTCTTGATCAAACCCGCCCGTCGATCTGTCACAATCCCGTCCAGCCGGACATCCGCATTCTCATACATTCCCTCGCAGAGCTCCCGGCAGAACAGCTCCTCCAGTTCTCTCTCAGAAAGTGTAAACAGCCAGTGTTCCTCCGCGTAAAACCGACGCAGATGAAAGCCCGTGCTGGCCACAATATGTACGCCGGTCTGGACAGCGATGCGCGCCAGCTCCGACGGCATCCGTCCGCAGCCAATCGGCTGCGCATCCACCACCGCGTTCCCGCCTGCCTCGGCAAAGGCTCTCACTTCCTCCCGGCTCTTCTCCGGTTCCTCTGCACAGAGAGCCGGATTCAGGGAGGCAGGTACGCCACGGCGCAGCAGAATATGCTCATGCATCTGGCACAGTCCCAGCTGTTCCCCGCGAATCTCTCCGCATACCGTTGTAATCACGCCGCTCCCTCCAGAGTGCGCCGCAGTCAGCCCGTCATGCTCCCTCACGTTCATTCCACTTTGGATTCGGGACAATCTGCACACCCTCCTCCCCGCGCAGAATCAGGCGACGATATCCGCGCGTCTCAATGGTTCCATAGTCATGACCGGCATCCGCATCGAAGGCAAAAAAGACCACCAGCGGGTCCTTTCCCACATTGACCGTCCGGTGCGCATAGCCGCGGGGAACATAGACTGCCTGCCCGGAGGAAAGCGGCAGAGCCCTCACATCACCCTCCTCATTCTCCAGAAGCATATATCCCTCTCCGCTGAAGGCGTAATAGACCTCCGACGTCATCCGCCGCGTATGGAAATGTCCCTTCGTCATATAATACTCATCTCCCACCGTGCCCGGATACAGCACAGTGGTTCCAAAAGCCAGATCGCCCGGACGTTCCGGGCATCCCAGCTCATAAAACTCATAGATCAGCGGGTCCCCCTGTTCCAGTGCTTTCCCGTAAGCATCCTCATCAAAAAACATGCCCCGCATCTGAGACAGCGTCCTTTTTGTCGTCTTTGCGCCGCGGGAAAATCCTGTCGTCCGATCAAAATCCAGCTGAAAGCCCCGGTCCCAATCAAAAGAATTCATTCTTTTCTCCTTTCATCCGGGCCGTTTTGCTGCCCGGCTCAGCTTCTCCAGCATCTCACTCCCGATGGATACGTGAAATACCTCGGAGATCACCTGTGTCCAGCCATGGATAAAATATTCCCAGCCTCCCTCCACATGGAGCCTTCTCGCCTCTTTCTGCCGTTCCGCCTGCTCTTTAAAAATC
>JAJQCL010000250.1 GCA_021202715.1 Lachnospiraceae bacterium | reverse complement strand
TAATTGAAGCGAGGGATTCACTTTGACCTCGCGAACAAAGAACACAGGCTCGCTGAATTAGAGAGAGACAGGGAGGAACCCACCTTCTGGGAGGATGCGGACCGCTCTGCCCGCATCATGCAGGAATTGAAGGGCCTGAAAGGTACTCTGGAGATTTATCAGGGGCTTCAGACAGCTCATGATGACATTCAGGTACTGATCGATATGGCCTACGAAGAGAACGATGATTCTCTGATCCCGGAGATCGGCGAGGAGCTGAGTTCTTATCTGGAGAAGCTGGAGGAGATGCGGATCCAGACGCTTCTCTCGGGAGAGTATGACCGGAATAATGCGATCCTGACGCTCCATGCCGGAGCCGGCGGGACAGAATCCTGCGACTGGGCCGGCATGCTGTACAGGATGTATCTGCGCTGGGCCGATAAGAAGGGCTTCGAGGTGGAGACGCTGGATTATCTGGAGGGCGACGAGGCGGGCGTCAAGTCCGTCACCATCCAGGTGAACGGGGAGAATGCCTACGGGTATCTCAAATCCGAGCACGGCGTACACCGGCTGGTGCGCATTTCCCCGTTTAATGCGGCGGGCAAGCGCCAGACTTCGTTTGTATCCTGCGATGTGATGCCGGATATCGAGGAGGACCTCGATGTGGAGATCCGCGACGACGATATCCGCATCGACACATACCGCTCGAGCGGCGCCGGCGGACAGCACATCAACAAGACCTCGTCTGCCATCCGTATCACGCATTTCCCGACGGGAATCGTGGTGCAGTGTCAGAATGAGCGCTCACAGCATCAGAACAAGGACAAGGCCATGCAGATGCTGAAGGCGAAGCTGTTTATCCTCAAACAGCAGGAGAATGCGGCCAAAGCCTCGGGCATCCGCGGCGAGCAGGCGGAGATCGGCTGGGGCAGCCAGATCCGCTCCTATGTGCTGCAGCCTTATACCATGGTGAAGGATCACCGCACCGAGACAGAGACCGGCAACGTGAACAGCGTGCTGGACGGGAACATTGACCTGTTTATCAATGGATATCTGAAATGGATCAGTCTGGGAGGAAAGAAATCCGAAGGCTGAGCCGTTTCATTCAGAGAAGATGTAAGAAGACAACGCAGAAAGGAACTGAGAAAATGATTCAGATGGCGATCATGGGATACGGCACCATAGGCTCCGGTGTCTATCATGTAGTGAGGACGAACCGCGAGATCCTGGCAAAAAACATCGGCGAGGAGCTCCATGTGAAATATGTCCTGGACATCCGTGAATTCCCCGGCGACCCGGTGGAGGAGGTCCTGGTCCATGACGTGAACGTCATCCTCAACGACCCGGAGGTATCCATCGTCGTGGAGACGATGGGCGGCGTTGGCGTCGCCTATACCTTCGTGAAGCAGGTGCTGGAAGCCGGAAAGAGCGTGGCGACCTCGAACAAGGAGCTCGTGGCGGCCAAAGGCGCGGAGCTGATGGCTCTGGCAAAGAGCAAACAGGTGAATTTCCTCTTTGAAGCCAGTGTCGGCGGAGGCATTCCCATTATCCGTCCGCTGCAGACCTGCCTGACGGGGGATGACATCGAGGAGGTCACCGGCATTCTCAACGGTACGACCAACTACATCCTGACCCGGATGAACCGGGACGGCTCCAGCTTCGAGGCGGCGCTGAAGGAGGCGCAGGACAACGGCTTTGCTGAGAAGAAGCCGGACGCCGACGTAGAGGGCTGGGATGCCTGCCGCAAGGTGGCGATCCTCACTTCTCTGGTGCTGGGAGAGCTGGTCGATTACGAGGATATTTATACAGAAGGCATTACGAAGATCACGACAGAGGACTTCGCCTATGCCAACCGGCTCGGCTGGGCCATCAAGCTGCTGGGGACCAGCAGGAAAGTGGATGGGAAGATTTACGCGATGGTCTGCCCGGCTCTGGTGAAGCCGGAGCATCCGCTGTACGGGGTGAATGATGTATTTAACGGCATCATGGTTCATGGAAATATGGTCGACGACGTGATGTTCTACGGTCGGGGCGCGGGCAGCGTGCCGACGGCCAGCGCCGTCGTGGGCGATGTTGTGGAGATCGCCAAGAACCCCGGGAAGGTGCTTTATCAGGGCTGGACAGCAAAGAAGCATGAGCTCTCCGATATCGCCTCCTCCCGGAAACAGTTCCTGGTGCGTGTAAAGGAAGAAAATGCGGACACGGCGGCTGCCGTCTTTGCAGGCGCCCGGCGGATCGACGCCGATGTGGAGGGCGAGACGGCCTTCCTGACGCAGGAGCTTTCCGAAGCGGAGTACGAGGCGGCTGCGGCGCAGGTGCCGGGGATCCTGCATCGGATCCGTGTGCAGGCGTAAGGCGCGGAAAAGTGAAAATTGGGAGAATAAGACAATGAAATACGCAATCATGTTGGGGGACGGCATGGCGGATGAGCCCCTGGAAGAGCTGGGCGGCATGACGCCGCTGGAATATGCCAATACGCCGGTGATGGATGAGCTGGCGGCGGTCTCGGAGCTGGGACTGGTACACACGATTCCTGAGGGAATGAAGCCGGGCAGCGATACGGCGAATCTGTCTGTGCTGGGCTATGATCCGGCCATCTACTACTCCGGACGTTCTCCCCTGGAGGCGCTGAGCATCGGCGTCCCCATGAAGGACACAGACATCGCTCTGCGCGCGAAGATAGTCACTCTCTCCGATGACGACGTTCCCTTCGAGGAAAAGCGGATCCTCGACCACAGCTCAGGCGAAATCTCCACGGAGGACGCAGCGATCCTGCTGGATGCGGTGCGGGCTGAGCTGCAGAATGAGACCTATCAGTTTTATGTGGGAACCAGCTACCGTCATCTGCTGATCTGGAATCAGGGGCAGGTCATCGATCTGGTGCAGCCTCACGACGTGCTGGGACAGGTCATCGGCGACAAGCTGCCGCAGGATGAGATGCTTCGCTTTATGATGAAGAGGAGCTTTGAGATCCTGGATCATCATCCGCTCAACGAGGCGCGGCGGGCCGCCGGGAAGAATCCGGCCAACTGCTTGTGGTTCTGGGGTGCCGGGACGAAGCCGATGCTCTCCTCCTTCGAGGAGAAGAACGGCAAGCGGGGAGCAATGATCTCTGCCGTAGACCTTCTCAAGGGCATTGCCGTGGGAGCCGGGATGACCAACATCACGGTCGAGGGAGCCAACGGTACACTGGAGACCAATTACGAGGGCAAGGCGGAGGCTGCCGTGAAGGCGCTGCTGGAAGATGATTTCGATTTCGTCTATTTGCATCTGGAGGCCCCGGATGAGATGGGGCATCAGGGGAGCATCGAGCGGAAGCTTCGCGCCATCGAGAACCTGGATCAGCGGATTCTGCGGATCGTGAAGGGCAGGATGGATGCGTCCGGCGTGCCTTACCGCATGCTGGTTCTGCCCGATCATCCCACACCGATCTGCGTGCGGACGCACACCAGTACGCCGGTGCCGTATCTGCTCTATGACAGCACGGCACTGCGCAATGAGACCTGGAAATACAACGAGCGCGAGGCCCGGGCTTCGGGCAACTATGTGGCCGAGGGACATCACCTCATCGACCACCTCTTCGAAAAATAAGAAATGTACACAGGAAGGGCGACTGCCGGAGCGGCCGCCCTTCTTTCTCCGACAGGGAGGTTTTCCGCTGATGTGGCGGTGTAGACAGCAGAGGGAGCAAGACTGAGTATGGATATATGTAAGAAGCTGGCGGCAGAACTTAAGATCCGGGTGCCGCAGGCGGAAGCTGCCGTGAAGCTCATCGACGAGGGAAATACGATTCCTTTCATCGCCCGCTACCGTAAGGAGGCCACTGGTTCCCTGAACGACGAGGTGCTGCGAAGTCTGGATGAGCGGCTCCGCTATCTGCGCGGGCTGGAGGAGCGGAAGGAACAGGTTCTGTCTGCGATCTCCGAGCAGGGCAAGCTGACCGCCGAACTGGAGAAGCAGATCCACGACGCGGAGACGCTGGTGGCCGTGGAGGATTATTACCGTCCTTATAAGCAGAAGCGGCGCACCCGCGCCTCGATGGCGAAGGAACGCGGACTGGAGCCTCTGGCGGAGCAGATCTGGGAACAGAGCCTGGAGCAGGAGGCATCTCTCTGCGCACAGGATTTCGTGAATCCCGAGCAGGGTGTGGAGACGCCGGAGGCGGCGCTGCAGGGAGCCTGCGACATTCTTGCGGAGAGGATCTCGGACAATGCAGAGTACCGCACATTCCTGCGCGACGCCATGCGCAACTGCGGCTCCGTGATTTCCGAGGCGAAGACGCCGGGCGCAAAATCCGTCTATGAGATGTATTATCAGTATGAGGAGAGCGTGCGCAGGACGACAGGCCATCGGGTCCTGGCGTTAAACCGCGGAGAGAAGGAGAAGTTCCTCACCGTGCGGATCGAGATGGAGGAGGAACCGGCGCTCCGTTATCTGGAGAAGAAGGTGATCCGCCGGAAGGAATCGTATGCGGAGCCGCTGTTGCGGGAAACGGTGCGGGACAGCTACCGCCGCCTGATCCAGCCTTCTCTTGAGCGCGAGATCCGCGCTGAGCTGACGGAGAAGGCGGAGGACGGAGCTATTCAGGTCTTTGGGAAGAATCTGGAGCAGCTTCTGTTAGCGCCGCCGATCGTCGGCCAGGTCGTCCTGGGATGGGATCCGGCCTTCCGCACCGGCTGCAAGCTGGCGGTCGTGGACGCCACCGGCAAGGTGCTGGATACGGCGGTGATCTATCCCACCGCACCGCAGAACCGGGTGGAGGAGTCCAAAAAGGTCCTGAAACGCTTTATCTCCAAATATCATGTCACGCTGATCTCTGTGGGAAACGGCACGGCCTCGCGGGAGTCGGAACAGATCATCGCGGAGCTGCTGCGGGAGATTCCCGAGCCGGTGCGCTACATCATCGTCAACGAGGCAGGCGCTTCCGTCTATTCCGCCAGCCCGCTGGCGACAGAGGAGTTTCCTGAATATGACGTGGGACAGCGCAGCGCCATTTCCATCGCCCGACGGCTGCAGGATCCTCTGGCTGAGCTGGTGAAGATTGAACCGAAAAGCATCGGCGTCGGGCAGTACCAGCACGATATGAACCAGAAAAAGCTTGGCGAGGCGCTGCAGGGCGTGGTGGAGGACTGCGTGAACCGGGTCGGTGTGGACCTGAACACGGCGTCGGCTTCTCTGCTGGCTTATGTTTCCGGCGTAAATAAAACGATCGCCAAAAATATCGTTTCTTACCGGGAGGAGCATGGCGCGTTCCGCAGCCGCAGGGAACTGCTGAAGGTGCCGAAGCTGGGTCCCCGGGCCTACGAGCAATGCGCCGGTTTCCTGCGTATCCGCGGCGGAGACAATCCGCTGGATATGACGGCAGTGCATCCGGAGAGCTACCGGGCCGCGGAAGAACTTTTGAAACGGCTGGGCTGCCGCCCGGAGGATATCCCGGCGGGGCGTCTGGCGGGTATCTCAAAGAAGGTGCCCGACGTGAAGTCCATGGCAGAGAGTCTGGGTCTCGGCACGGAGACACTGAAGGATATCCTGAAGGAGCTTGAGAAGCCGGGACGCGATCCCCGCGACGAGATGCCCGCGCCGATCCTGCGCACCGACGTGATGGAGATGAAGGATCTGAAACCGGGCATGATCTTAAAGGGAACTGTGCGGAACGTCATTGATTTCGGGGCTTTTGTGGACATCGGCGTGCATCAGGACGGCCTGGTACACATTTCCCAGATGAGCCATCGCTTTATCAAACATCCGCTGGAGGCGGTCCATGTGGGCGACGTCGTGCAGGTAAAGGTGCTGTCGGTCGATACGGAAAGAAAGAGGATTTCCCTGACCATGAAGCTGTAGAGTTTGACATCCTTTTGTCAATATGGTATGTTGATACCAGGGTCAAAAGGTCATGAATCGAATGCTGGCATTCGCATTCATGACTTTGTGACCCGCCAAAACATGAGTAAGTAGCCATTTTTCGCAGAAAAATGCGCGGATTACGAATGTTTTGAGGATTGCGAGAGCGCCTCGGCGCGA
>JAJQCL010000209.1 GCA_021202715.1 Lachnospiraceae bacterium | reverse complement strand
GTCGCTCCTCACGGTGAACACTGCCGCCCGATGGCGGCCGGAGGTATACCACGGAGCCTCATAGGTATCGGTAAACCAGACCTCCGCACCGTTCTGCCGCAGCAGATCGATCACATAAGCCGAAGGCCGGTCTTTTTTTTCATTGTAGCCTTTCTCACAGGAAATCACCGCACAACGCGGATGCAGCGCTGCGACCAGTTCCGGTGTCACAGACTTGATATCCCCATGATGGGGGACCTTCCAGAGATCGCAGGGCCTCTTCCCGCTCTCCTCCCATCCGGCGCCCAGGCAGTCGCCGGACAGTTCAATTTCCCGGCCGGCATAATGCAGGCGCACGCGCAGGGAGAGAGGATTGCGCAGCTTCGAGGAGCGATATAGCTCCTCCTCCGGCAGATCCTCCCCGGCAAACAGCTCGTACCAACTCACCGTCTGCCGTCTCATTTCTTCCGGATTCGGGCACAGGAACTCCAACGCCAGCCCGGGAACCGGTTCAAGATGAACCGTCTCCGTCACAGCGGTCCGACGCACACCGCGCTTTCTCATCGACGCCACAATTCCGGACCAGTCGTTGAGACAGTCGATCAGCCCCAGCACTGTCTTTTCCCCGGAGATCCGTTCGATCCGAGCGCCAGGATCCGGCGGAAAATAGCCGGAGAGAACCAGATCAACACGTGTCCAGGGAAGCAGTCGCGCCACGCCGCCGAAATGATCGATGTGCAGATGTGTGACAACCAAAAGGTCCAGATGTGTCACACCCAGCCCCGCCAGATAGTCCGCCGCAGGAAGCCGCAGAGAGCCCTCCTCCGGCAATACCTCCGGGCGCCCCGCATCCACCAGCATGTCAAAGCGTCGTCCATCAGACTCCTCCCGGATCAGGATCGCATCGCCGTCCCCCACGTTGATAAAGTGCAGCTCCAGCATGATTTACCTCGAATGGCTGACGTATTTCTTCCACTCCGGCTCTTCTTCTTTTTCCTGCTCCGGCACATAGTCTCTGCGGAAAAGATGATAAGAGAAGGGAAGCCCTGTGACCACAGGAATCAGCATAAACCATACAAAGAAGTCCAGAAATACGCGAAACGTCGCGCCATCTCCCCAAAGCATAATTCCCTCTGTAATCAGAACCACCACGGCGTAGAGCGCCAGCCAGACATAGGTGCCGAACATCAACCGCTTATCCGACAGGAGGCGGTGCAGCAGAGCACTGACCAACAAAACGACGGCGCTGCAGATCAGTGAACCAAACAGATTGGCAAGAACGGTCGGCAGCATTGTCAGCACCGATTCCAGAGGTGTCAGCACATACGCGAAGGAGATGATGTAGAGCGCCAGAAATCCAAGGCTCAGGCAAAAGGTATAAACGAGGAGACCGCTCTTGGGCTTCCCGTCCTTTGTGAATAGAAAGGCTTTCCAGAAGCTGTTTTTCCGCTTCTGCCATTTCTCTTTCCTCTCGTGCTTTCTCCGCTCCTTCTCTGAATATGTATTCCATTGTTCCGCATTGTCAAAGGAATTCTTCTTCATACTTCTCTTCATTCCCTTCATCGTCAGAGGATCTCATCATTTTCCTTTAAAAATGATGCCGCTGCGCGGGAGATTCCGTGCAACGGCATCAGTCACAGCATATTTATTCTGTCAGCCGTTCATGCGGGAATCTCAGCCTGCCCAGTAAGTCCACATATTCTGCGCATAAGCATAATTCTCGTAGATCGCTTCCAGATCCGGTGCGATGCAGCCAAGCTCCTCGATGGTAACCGGATTCCAGGTGTCCTCGACATCACTGCGGACAGGCCAGTTGCCTTCCTTCTTGAAGTACTCCAGACCGCCGCTCTCAGCGTCCGTGCCGCCGGTGATCCAGCGGATGAAGAGACGTGCTCCCGCAGGATGAGGGCAGTTCGATACCACATACAGGTTCTCGGTGTTGTACATACTGGTGTAAGGGGTCAGATTCTGCAGCCAGGCAATGGTGTAGCCGCTCTCTTCCACGTTCGTGATCTTACCAGCAGAAGCCATGGCCAGAGCCGGGTCGTCCGCGGTCGAGTTGTTGACAGCCGCCACCAGCTCGTCACCGTCGCCGATGAAGGTCATCTCTGCCTGAGACAGTCTCCACAGGAACTCGACACCGGCATTGTTCTCAGGAACCTCGAAATCAAAAGCGGAGGCATCATACGTGTACTCCAGATCCTCTCCATAGACATCCTTGTAGGCCTGCTCCATCTCATCCGCATTGATGATAAAGCTGGTCAGCAGAGCAAGATAGGTAGATTCTGTCCCAATCTCCTTGGTGAACAGACGATATTTCTGATTGCCGTCCTCGTCCTTCTCAATGATCTCCCACCAGGAACTCACGGGCTGTCCATCCGGATACGCCTCGGTATTATAGTACCAGGTCACTGCGCCAGTATACAGCGGATAGCCGTAAACCAGCAGATCGTCCTCGATGTACTCGCAGATATCCTCGGGGAAGTACTCATCCAGGATGCCGTCCTCGAAATATTCATAGTACACGGAGCCGTTGGTATCCTTCGCCTGCAGTACATCGCCATAGATGTTGCCGGAATCCGCTTCCAGCTGTGCCTTCTGCAGAACCTCGTCCTGATCCAGATCCATGATCGTCACGTCAAGTCCTTCATAGGCTGCCTCGAAGTCCTCTTCGGCTTTCAGCATTTTGGAGGTCGTGGCGTAGACGGTGATCTCGCCGCCCTCTTCCAGCGCAAGCTCATAGAGTTCCTCATCTGTGAGGGAGTCATACTCGCTTCCACCGGACTCTTCGGCCGTGGAGTCGCCGCCGGATTCGGCAGCTGTGGTGTCGCTGCTGTCGCTGCTGGAGCCGCAGGCCGCCAGACCGGCGACCATCACCAGCACCATTGCCAGAGCAAAGATTCTTTTCTTCATATTTCTTCTCCTTTTCATGAGATTTGAAATGTGTAAGGGTTCCTATCTTCAGGGCGACCCCGCCGCTCCCGGCGGGGTCGCCCCTGGGATCGTTGTTTTACCGGGCTTTCTTGATCAGCCGTGTGCTCTTCGCATCGTAGATGTTGATCTTCTCGTCAGGCACATGGATGAAGAGTTCTGCATCAAAATCATAGTTCTGCAGGCCAATCTGTTTGGAGATAAACTCGCTGTCCCCGGCTTTCAATGTCACCAGCGTCTCAGAACCGGCCGGCTGGTTGGCATACACTTTGACCTTCTGGCTGTCCGGCCCCTCCTTGTCCAGAATGTGAACCTGCTCCGGACGGATTGCCACCACACAGGGGAACTCGCCCTCGGGGATCTTCTCGTCCGTCATATCCGCGCGGTCGAAGACCATATCCTTCAGAGGGCAGCTTACATGCAGCCGTCCGCCCTGGTAGCGGGCTGTTCCCTCGATGAAATTGATCCGGGGGTTGCCGATGAAGTCGGCAGCCTGCAGATCGATCGGGTTCATATACAGCTCCATGGGGCTGTCAACCTGGCTCAGCTCACCCTCCTTGAACAGAGCAATCTGCGTGGACATCGTCAGCGCCTCCACCTGATCGTGTGTGACATAAATGATCGTGGTTCCCAGTTCCCGGTGGATTCGCTTTAACTCAGACCGCATATCAACACGCAGCTTGGCGTCGAGGTTGCTTAAGGGTTCATCGAGAAGCAGCAGCTTCGGATTCGCAGCCACCGCCCGGGCAATCGCCACACGTTGCTGCTGACCGCCGGACAGCTCATTGGGATAGCGATCGATGTAATCCTCGATGCGCATCATCCGCAGGGATTCCATGACTCTCCGGTCTACCTCGTCCTTCGACAGCTTCTGAATCTTCAGGCCGAAGGAAATATTGTTGCGAACCGTCATGTGAGGCCACAGGGCATAGGACTGGAACACCAGGTTCAGCCCGCGCTTGCTGGGCTCAGCGTAGTAAGCCGTCGCGGCATTGATGATCTCCTTGCCGTCAATGGTCATGGTCCCGTTCTGCGGGTTCTCCAGACCGGACACCACACGCAGCGTCGTGGTCTTGCCGCAGCCGGACGGTCCCAGCAGTGTCATAAAATCTCCATCCTCGATGGTCAGGTTGATATCCCGCAGGACGTGGTTGTCGCCGTAATATTTATCAATATGACTCAGTACAATCTTGCTCATCCTTTTCTTTTCCTTTTCCTTTCCGAATATTGCCTTACCACGCCTTGCTGATGTCAGCACCGAAAGCGTTCGCTATGATGTAGCAGACCAGGATAAACAGCAGCACACAGACCGAAATCGCATCAGACATCTGGTTCAGGCCCTCCTGGGAGTAGGTGAATGCCAGGTAGGACAGCGTCTGTGTGTTCTTATCCATCATGATGACGATCAGGTCCAGTTCCTTGGCAATGCTGATAAAGGTCAGCATGAAGCCGGTGATGAAACCGTTCTTGGCCAGAGGCAGAATGATGCTCTGCATACGCTTAAAGAATCCGGCGCCATTGATCGTGGCTGCCTCCTCCAGCTCCATGGAGATCTGCATCATGTTTGAGGTACCGGACTTACTGGCAAACGGGAAGTGCTTCACGACGGACGTCAGTACAATCAGAGTAAAGGTGCCGTACAGCGACGGGATCAGACCGCCCAGGCGGGGCTGGCTGAACATGGCCACGTACACCGCCGAGAAAGCAACGCCGCTCATCAGGTAGGGGATGAACACCAGCTGTTCGGTCAGTCCCCCATACCACTTGCCGCGGCCCCGGGTAGAAATGTATCCGAGGAACTGTCCGCAGAAAGCAGTGATCGTCGAAGCAATAAAGGTCAGGCGGATCGTGTTCCAGAAGGCTTTCGCGAACTCACTGTTGCGGAAGATACCGGGATAATTCGTATATGTCTGCGCCTGGTCCAAAGTACCAATCCAGTTGTACAGCGTCAGATTGCTCAGCGCGTAGCCTCCTCCGGTATTAATCTGGAAGGTCTCCATCACCAGAACAAACATGGGCATCACCATAGCGACCATCAGGAACACAACCAGGAACGCCGCCAGCGGAACACGGGCACTGCCAAGATGCATATCGTTGGAACGGCCGCCCTTGCCGCCGATGGTGGCGTAGGACTTCCGGGTGCCGATGGTCTTCTGATTCACGAAGATGATCATAGCCGCCAGAGCGATGAGGATGATGGACATGGCGTAACCGACGCCCTGCGGGCCGCCGCTGATGAAGGTCTTCATCTTCGTCGCCAGTGTGAAGTAGCCGATCCGGCTGCCCAGCGTCGCCGCCACCCCGTATGTACCGATGGATTTGCTCAGCGTCATGACCAGAGCCGACAGGATACTGGGCATGACCAGCGGAAGAGTAATCGACTTCAGGATCTGCACCTTCCCGGCGCCGCAGATCTCGCCCATCTCCTCCAGCTCCGAGTTGATCGAACGCAGCGCCGAGGAGACATTGATGTAGGAGAATGCGTAATAATGCAGCGACATACAGAGCACGATCGCCACAGGCCCGTAAGCCAGCCAGTCAGGGATCGGGATGCCGAGGCCGGTGAGGAAACCCAGTGAACCGGAGGTCTCATTGCGGAAGACTGCCAGCCAGCAGAGAGCCTTGCACCAGGACGGGATCATATAAGGAATGACAACCAGCACGCCGAGCAGCTTCTTACAGGGCATATCCGTCCGCACAACCAGCCAGCCGATAACGGCTCCCAGGGGTACGGACACCAGCGTGGTGAAAAAGCCTACCACCAGAGAGTTGAGCAGTGGCTGCCACAGAGTCGCCTTTTCCAGATAGCTCACCAGAATGTACTTCCAGTAATACAGGCTGAACGAGCCCACCGCATCTCCGGACATCCGGGCATCTGACTTCGTCGCGATGGTAAAGGTAGATGCAATCATCTGCAGCAGCGGAATCACAATCAGACAGAACAGAATGACCAGGCATATCAGCACGATCACATTGAACGGGTTGGTCACCACGTTCAGGAACTGGTTTTTGAGGCGCGTCGCTGTGAGCGGGTGCCTCTTTCTCTTTTCTTTCGCCAACTTCTTCTTTCCCTCCTTCATTTTCAGGAAACGTTGTCGGAAACCGGCCATGCCGCACCGTCC
>JAJQCL010000244.1:9718-22068 GCA_021202715.1 Lachnospiraceae bacterium | reverse complement strand
CGGGAATGATGCTTCCGGATATACCCAGATTATACACGGCGGCGGCAGAAGGGCTGGCTTGTCTGGTGTATATCCTGCAGGTGAACCGGCGTCTCAAAGGTCGGCGGCTGGCGGTGGCGGCAGGGATTTTTCTGGTCTGGCAGATTTCATTTTTATCTGTGACGGATGGCCTGGATGGTTTCTGGTGGGTCCTCTGTATGCTGGCAGCCATCCTTTCCATGTATTTTTTTCTGTATATCAGCTGCGAGGGGAGTGCTTTCGATGCGGGCTACCGCTGTGTGGAATCTTTCGTCCTGGCGGAATTGGCTGCTTCTCTGGGATGGCAGCTTTACTGTTTTCTGTATTATGAGATGGGGATGACCGCGACGGTTTTCGGTGTGCTGTTCCTGGTTTTGATCTATGTTTTTTTCTTTGGAGGGATGGGGCTTCTGGTTCGGCATTTTTTCCGGGGAGAAGAGACTCTGGATGTGACATGGAAGGAATTCCTGCTGTCTGTCTTCATTGGAGGCGTGATTTTTCTGGTGAGTAACCTGAGCTTCACGTACATCAACACACCGTTTAGTTCGGAGTATTCTTCGGATATCTTCAACATACGGACATTGATGGATCTCTGTGGAGTGATTACGCTGTTTGCCTATCATATTCTGCGCATCAATATGAAAATCCAGTGCGAGCTCGATATCTCGGAGTCCATGCTGGAGCATCAGTATCTTCAATATCAGCAATCCCGGGAGACGCTGGATATGATCAATTATAAATACCACGATCTGAAGCATCAGATCATTGCATTGCGCGCGGAGGAGGACAGTGACAAACGCCGGGAATATCTGGATCGGATGGAGGCCTCCGTCAGCAGCTATGAGACACAGGTGAAGACAGGAAATAAAGTGCTTGATATCATTCTGACCAGCAAGAGTCTGAGCTGTTACAATGATCATATTACCTTTACCTCTGTGGTGGATGGGAGCCTGCTTGATTTTCTTGAGACCATGGATATCTGTTCTATTTTCGGAAATGCTCTGGACAACGCCATCGAGTGCGAGAAAAAAATTGAAGACGAGGGAAAAAGGATGATTCATCTGTCCGTTTTTTCTCAGCAGAGCTTCCTGATTGTCCGGTGTGAGAATTATTGCGAGGAGGGAATTGCCTTTGAAAAAGATCTGCCGAAAACAACCAAGAAAGGACGGGGATTCCATGGTTATGGACTGAAAAGCATCCGCAATACCGCTCAGAAATACGGCGGGGAGGTGGATGTGGAAGCGGTGGATAATCGTTTCAGTTTAAAGATATTGATTCCTCTTCCCATGCAGACTTCACAGTAAGAGGGCGGCGCTGCCGCTCTCTTTTTCTGAAAATAGCTGTCTGCCTGCCCTACGTAGCTTCCGCGGCGTATCATAAAATGATCCGGAGACAGGGGGAGGGAAACAATTTATGCAGAAAAATGACAGTTTATGAAAAGAAAAGGGAAGAAATTCAGAACCTGTTATACTGGAGTCAACTAATCCGAATGGCGCCGTCGGATTTGTGGAGAACAAAGGAGACAGCAATGCGGATAACAAAAAAATTATCCGTAAAACGAAACAAAGGAGGAAGAGAGTACCCCATGAAGAAAAAAACAGCGGTTTTTCGTGGTCTTGCTGCCATCATGGCGTTTGTGATGCTGGTGAGCATGACGGCCGCCACCATCACTTTCCAGTATGACGGAATCATCAATACGTATGCGGGCATTGACGTGACCCGTACGGAGGCATCGGACGACACGGTCAGCACAGCTTATTATGAGAATGAATATGGTTCTGATGCAGACGCGCTGGTGGATGCTTACGCGGCAGCGGCAGATCTGAACATTGAGTCGGAGGAGGAGGCCATCGTTCTTCTGAAAAATGAGGATGACGCACTGCCTATTTCTTCAGACAGCCGCCTGACCATTTTTGGAAATGCGTCCGTGAATTCATCGATTTACAGCACGCAGTCCCCGGACTATATGACATATACAAGCTTTGTCGACGCCATGGAGGACACATTCGGGGCGGATAATGTCAATACAGAACTCTGCACGAATGTCTATGAAGGTCTTGGCTCCAACAGCAATACAGAGCTGGTCGAGGCAGATATCGATTCTGTAAAGGCCTACGAGAGTACCTGGCAGAATGACTATAATGATGTAGCCATCGTCGTTCTGGCCCGGGAAGGCGGAGAGGGAAATGATCTGCTGAAATACTCAACGACAGAGACCTATGAGGACGGGAGTGCCCGGCATTTCCTGGATCTGTCCGAAAATGAGGAGGCTCTGATTGAGTACCTGATGGAACAGAAGGAAGCAGGAATCTTTGGCAAAGTGGTCGTGATCATTTCCACGGAATACCAGATGGAACTCGGTTTCCTGGAGGAGTATGACATTGACGCGGCTATTCAGGTCGGCGAATGCGGAAGCTACGGCTGCACGGCGATCGGAGAGGTCCTGACAGGCGAAGTGAATCCTTCCGGGCATCTGACGGATACCTACGCAGCCAATTCGGTCTCGGCTCCTGCGACGACCTACTCCAATCAGGAGGATACGATTCGCTGGACGAACTATGAGGAGATTAATGAGGCGAATCCGGACGACAACGAGGCGAACGGAGATCACATCGACTGGTATATCATCTATGCTGAAGGAATCTATGTGGGATATCGGTATTATGAGACGAGATATGAGGATACCGTCATGGGAACCGGCAATGCGGACAGTACAGAGGGATCTTCCGATGGAGAAGCGTGGAATTATGAAGAAGAGATGATGTATACTTTCGGGTACGGACTTTCGTATACCACCTTTGAGCAGACCATCGACTCGGTCACTTATGACGAAGAGAGCGATACGTACACCATGGAAGTCACTGTGACAAATACAGGAGATGTGGCCGGTAAGGATGTGGTGGAAGTATACGCGCAGACACCTTATGGTGATTATGAGAAAGAAAATCTGGTGGAGAAGTCCTCTGTGCAGCTGGTTGCTTATGATAAGACAGATTCCATCGAGCCGGGGGCGAGTCAGACGCTGACGATCAGTGTGTCCGGATATTTTCTGGCCAGCTATGATTCCAACGGAGCCCAGACATATATCCTCAGTGCGGGCGACTATTATCTGAGTATCGGCGATGATGCGCACGATGCGCTCAACAACATTCTGGCCGCCAAGGGCTATACCACGGCTGACGGGATGACGGAGGAGGGAGACGCCTCCAAGACTTATACCTGGACACAGGAAGAACTGGATACGGAAACATATTCCACTTCGATTTACACGGACGCGGAAGTGACCAACGCCTTTGACGAAGCGGATATCACCTATTATGGCTATGACTTTACGTATCTGTCCCGCAGTGACTGGGAGGGAACCTATCCCGTCGAAACCGTAGAACTGGAGGCGACAGAGGAAATTATCGAGGGACTGGCGGACGACTGGTATGATCCGGCGGATTATGAGGCGGTATCCGTGGATGATTTCACTCAGGAGGCGGACAACGGCCTGACGCTGCTGGATATGCTGGATGTGGATTTTGACGACGATGAGACCTGGAACCTGTTCCTGGATGAGTTCTCTGTCACGGAACTGGCAAATCTGATGACAGACAGCGTCTCGGCTCAGGTGGTGGCGGATCTCGACGTGGTCGGAAACGCGAGAATCGATGACAACAGCAGCGGCGGAGGTTCCGTGCGGTTTGTCTCGGAGGCCAACACGGCGAGAACATGGAACCTGGATCTGGCGACGCAGCGCGGCTATCTGGAAGGTGTGATCGCCGGTTGCCTCGGCTATGATGAAGTGTGGTACGGCGGCGGAGATCTGCATCGTACTCCCTTCGGAGGACGCGCCGACCAGTACTGGTCTGAGGACAGTACGCTGAGCTATTACATGGGCTATGTGGAAGCGGAAGCAATGCAGTCGACGGGTGTCTCTTACTGCGTAAAGCACTTCGCGCTCAACGATCAGGAGACCGAGCGGGAGGGCGTGAGTACCTTCGCACAGGAGCAGGCGATTCGTGAGATCTATCTGAGAAACTTTGAAGGCTCCTTTGCCGGCGGCGCGCTGTCTACAATGTGCGGCCTGAACCGGATCGGTATCACCTGCTGCGCCAAGAATTCCTCTCTTCTGACGACGGTGCTGAAGACAGAGTGGGGCTTTAAAGGACATGTGACCAATGACGGTTATGTGGGACTGGGCTACCAGGTTGATTTCCTGGAAAACATTGTGGCCGGTATGGATTATGCCTGCATGGATACATCGGGAGACTTCGCAGCGGCTGTTGTAGAGGCCGTTGAAGATGGCGACGGATATATTCTTCAGTGCCTGCGCGATGCAGCCAAGAGAAATCTCTATGTGATGGCGCATTCGGTATCAATCAATGAGGTATACAGCGGCGGTTCCGTGTACGTGATTGTGCCGGGCTGGCAGCTTGCGTTGATGGTCGCCAATGTGATTGGTATTGCAGGCTTTGTGGTGTTTACAGTGCTGGCAGTGGTCTCGTCCCGGCGCAAAAAGAGGACAGTCAAGAGTAAGGAAGAGGTGTAAGAGAATATGAAGACGAAAAAACTGGGATTGAGCGCGGCGGCAGGCTGGGCCTGTGCAGCGGTGACTCTGGTGGATCTGATTGCATTTTGCATCTACGGTGCGGTATATAATACTTATTTTGATCTGGCAGTGGTGATTTTTCTGGCTCTGGGGGCGGTCTGTGCAGGATTTTATGCGAAAACAGATACGGAGCTTTCGCAGTGGGCGAATCTGGCAGCGGTATTCTGTGACAGCTTTGCTCTGGGGGTGTTCTTCCTGAACAGCTTTCCCGTGTGGGCCGACTGGAACGGAGGATTTACCATGTACGGCTCTCAGGGCGGGATTCAGCCGGTGATTCTGATTCTGGTCATCTGTCTGGTGGCTATTCTGGCGGGCATTGTGTCCTGCTTTTCAAGGAAGGAGGTTGCAGCCGCATGAAGAAGGGAAAAAGAGGAATGGCAGCTGTACTGGCACTGGCCCTGTGCGCATCTCTGACCCGCTGTTAGACACTGGGGACGAATACGGGGATCTATTTCTCTGAGATGTCCGATGCCTGGAGTACCCTGTTTTCCAGCATGGGGAGATCCTCATCGACGGCTTCCACAGGAACCGCAGAGGAGACTGTCTCTGAAAATGCCCTGGGAACACCGGGAGATTTCACGGTGGATGAGTCCGGAAATTATTCTTTCGCAGGTGTGGAGAATGCGAGTTATTATCAGATATTTATCTATGATACGGCGGATCAGTCCGAGTATCTCTCCGTCAGCGGACAGATCGAAGAGACGGGAAGTGGGACTTATACCGGAAATATTGCAGAGAGTCTGACATATGGCTACGGTGATTATACGGTGAAGGTGATTGCCTATCCGGACTATTCGGACAATGAGCATGAGAAATCGGCGGCCGCTTCCTGTGAATTTGTCAGCACCGGGACTGTCGACGAACCGGAAGTAGCTTATTACTGGGATTGCTTTACCGGAACGATGGGAGTGCAGCTGACAAATATCAATACATATGAGTATCAGAGTCTGCCAACCCAGGTTGAGATTACATTCACCAACGAGGCTGATTCCGCTGACACAACGACGTTAACTATCGAGGGAGTCTCTCTGGAGGATGACATCTATTCGGCGGAGACGACGGAGCTTACAGATGGAGCTACCTATAGTGTAGAAGTATCTGCGGTGTGGGATGAAGCTTATGTGGATAATCCGGAATATACAGGAACCCTGGATCCGGTCACAGTCAGCAGCGAAGCGAGCGTCATTACGGAGGGATATGGATATCTGAATAAGGATATTTATTCCGACATCGATTATCCAGCTGTAGCGGAGAACTTCAATCTGGCAGAGGGGGGCTCTATGGGTGTATGGTATGCTTTTACTCCCTATACAGTCAGCGACAAGGGCATGATCAGCTATGTCTCCTTTGACGGGACGGACATGAATTTTGTGGCTACCCCTGCCGAGACAACAGACGGCGCTGCGTATGCTTATACCTTCGCGATTGAAGCGGTAGAGGAAGGGGGCTTCGGAAGCTCTAAGACAGGAACCCTGAAGATTTATGAGGATGGAACTTTCACAGCATCGGTTGATTATGTGGAAGGAGTTATTGCAGCGATGACTACGTTCGCCAGTGATATCCAGGGAACCTGGAGTGACAATGGAGACGGTACGGTTAATCTGTACTATGATCATACTTCGACAGTCCTGTATGAGGACTAGAGACGGAGAGTCTCCTCTCTGCATAAGGGAGGCGACTCTGAAAGGACAGGATGTTGGGTATAAGAGATATTGTTAAGAAAATGACTCTGGAGGAGAAATGTTATCTTCTCTCCGGGAAAGATGTCTGGCAGACCCGGTCGGTAGAACGGTTGGGTGTGCCCGGCGTGACCCTCTCCGACGGACCCCACGGGGTTCGTCGGCAGGAGGGAGCCGGCGACCAGCTGGGAATTCATGCCAGCGTTCCCGCCACCTGCTTTCCGACGGCAGCGACGGTGGCTAACAGCTGGGATCCGGAGCTGGGCGAGGCGATCGGCCGGTATCTGGGCGAGGAAGCGGCTTCACAGGGTGTGTGTGTCCTTCTGGGTCCCGGTATGAACATTAAGCGGAATCCGCTTTGCGGGCGGAATTTTGAATATTTTAGCGAAGATCCGTACCTGACGGGAAAGATGGCGGCGGGTTACATCCGGGGTATCCAGTCTCAGGGAGTTGGCGCCTGTCCCAAGCATTTTGCGGTAAATTCTCAGGAAACCAGGCGTATGGCCAGCGATTCTGTTCTGGATGAGCGCACCCTGCGGGAAATCTATCTGACAGGGTTTGAAATCGCGGTCCGGGAGGCGAAACCGAAAGCGGTGATGTCTTCCTATAACCGGGTCAACGGTGTTTATGCTAATGAAAACGAGCACCTGCTGCAGGAGATCCTTCGGGATGAGTGGGGTTTTGACGGGTTTGTCGTGTCCGACTGGGGCGCATCCAACGATCATGTAGCCGGTATTACTGCGGGTTCTCATCTGGAAATGCCTACGACCGGTGGGGATTCCGATGAGGAACTGATTCAGGCAGTCAGAGACGGACGGATCTGCGAAGAGGTGATTGATCGCCGCGTGGAAGAATTTCTGGAAGCAGTTCTGCCCTGCCGGAAATTCGTGGAAGAGAAAGAGGGAAAGCCTTTTGATGTGGAGGCTCACCACGAAATGGCGCAGAGAGCGGCGGAGCAGAGTCTCGTTCTGCTGAAGAACGATCATGGGATCCTGCCGTTAGCGGAAGGAACAAGAGTTGCCGTTATTGGTGATTTTGCAGCGGCGCCCCGGTATCAGGGAGCGGGTTCTTCCCTTGTGAATCCCACGAA
Source organism: Lachnospiraceae bacterium (assembly GCA_021202715.1). Lineage (GTDB taxonomy): Bacteria > Bacillota > Clostridia > Lachnospirales > Lachnospiraceae > UBA3305. The sequence continues at coordinate 14,687 of JAJQCL010000244.1, read as the reverse complement.
ACTGGAGAGCACGCTGGATGTGATCGGGGATTTCCCTCTGGAGATGACAGCCTTTGCCCGGGGATATCTCAGGACAGGTCCGGCAAACGCTGAACTGGAGGCAGAGGCTGTGGAGGCAGCCGGAAAGGCTGACGTAGTGCTTCTGTATCTGGGGCTGGACGAAATCTCTGAGTCCGAGGGACTGGATCGGACACATATGCAGATCCCAGAGAGTCAGACCAAACTGTTAAAAAAGATTGCTGCGGTGAATCGTCATGTGGTTGCGGTGCTTTCGGGGGGCTCCGCCATTGAGATGGACTGGATCGATGAATGCGAGGCAGTGATTCACGGATATCTGTGCGGCCAGGCAGGGGCGGCGGCAATGCTTGCCGCTATCACCGGAAAAATTAATCCGTCCGGCAAGTTAAGTGAGACATATCCCTATAAGTATGATGACACTCCCTCGGCGCCCTATTTCCCGGCCAGAGAGAGGAACGCCGAATACCGGGAAGGTCTGTATGTGGGGTATCGTTATTTTGAGACCGTGCAGAAAAAGGTTCGATTTCCCTTTGGGTTCGGTTTGTCCTATACGCATTTTGTTTACAGGGATTTGTCCGTCGACGAGAGAAAGCTATCCTTTACGTTGACCAATGCAGGAAAACGTGACGGTGCCGAGGTGGCCCAGGTTTATGTCGGAGCAGTCGAAGGAAGCGTTTATCGTCCTGCGAAGGAGCTCAAGGGTTTTGCCAAGGTGTTCCTGCATGCGGGGGAATCCCGAAGAGTTACGATCGAACTGGATGATAAAGCCTTTCGCTACTTTAATACAAAAACGAATCGTTTTGAAATCGACGGAGGCGTCTATTATATTCAGGTGGGTGCAAGCTGTCGTGACATACGCCTGACGGCGGAGCTTGAAGTGGAAGGAAGCCGGGCTCCATGTCCGGCCGATCTGAAGGAGCTCCCCTCCTATCGCAGCGGCGCGATTGACGCTGTTTCAGATGAAGAATTTGCACGGCTTCTCGGACATGCTGTTCCTGACGGGAGCTGGGGAGACAGGCTGGATGCCAATGATGCGATTTGTCAGCTTTATTATGCGAAGAGTCGGACGGCACGCTGGATTTACCGGATTCTGAATCATCGCCTGGATAAAAGCATGGCGAAGGGAGAACCGGATTTGAATCTGCTGTTTATTTATAATATGCCCTTCCGGGGAATCGGTAAAATGACCGGCGGTCTCGTCAGCCAATATATGGTGGAGGGTCTTGTCCGGGCAGCCAACGGTCATTTCTTTGGTGGCCTGGGACAGGTTCTGTCCGGCTTCTTCCGGCAGAGAAAAACCGCGAAAAAAGCGGAAAAAATGAAATAAGGGGAGAGGATTTTGAACAGACTGAAAGAATTTTGGGAATCTTTCGCAGAGAAACATCCTGCGGCCTCCAAATGGCTTCGGGAAGGAGGACTCTTTGTCATTTTCAGCTATGTAGTGACATTTATGAAATACCTGCTCCTTCTTTTTTTACCGGCGCTGTTTGCTGCCTGGGCGGACATCGGCTGGGGCTGGCCCTCCATTCAGGGAACCCTGTTTGGTATTCGTTTCACCTTCAACATCATTGGATATGCGGTGGAAGACGGTGGTCTGGCTTATCTGTACGCTTATCTGGTGTCCAGTTTTCTCGGAGAGTGCATTAATTTCCCTTTGCAGCGGAATGTTACTTTTCGAAGTAAAGGACCCTTATCGTTGCAGATTCCGATTTATTTTATGGGATGGATTGTGATTACACTCATTGTGAATTCCATTAACAGCGTATGGGTCGGAGTGGCCGGGTATCTGGTGCCGTCGGCCGTGTATAACATCGGCACAATTGTGCTGAACGGCGGTGTATCCATGGTAGTCTTTTTTGTCCTGAATAAGATTATCTTTGCGGAAGGATTCGGTCAGAGGAAAGGCACGTTAAAACCCAAGACAAGAGAAAAAAGAGCATAAGATTCCGAGCACATGTGGAAAAGATCCTGATGTCCGCCGTAAACCGTCGTACATGCATACGGCAAGACGGGAAGCAGGGTCTTTTTGTGTATAAAAAGAGAAGGGGCTCCGTTCCGGGAGGAAGAATTGTTTTTGCCGAAAAACCATTTGAAAAACCCGGGATATTGTATATAATGATACAAGGGACGGAGTGTATTTTTTCGAATGCCCTGTGCGGGGCATGACCGTTATAAATAGATCAAGCAGGAGGACAAACTATGCTTTCCATGGATATCGGAATCGACCTGGGAACAGCCAGTGTTCTGGTTTATATAAAGGGCAAGGGCGTGGTTCTGAAGGAACCGTCTGTCGTTGCCTATGACAGAGATACCAATGAGATCAGGGAGATCGGTGAGGAAGCCCGGAAGATGATCGGCCGCACCCCGGGCAATATTGTGGCGATCCGCCCGCTGCGTCAGGGCGTGATCTCTGATTATGCCATTACGGAGAAGATGATGAAGTATTTCATCCGTAAGGCGATGGGTAAGAAGACGCTGCGGAAGCCCCGCATCGCCGTCTGCATCCCCAGCGGCGCCACGGAGGTGGAGAAGAGGGCTGTGGAGGACGCGACGTATCAGGCGGGCGCCCGTGAGGTGAGCATCATCGAGGAGCCCATCGCGGCCGCCATCGGGGCCGGGATCGATATCAGTAAGGCCTGCGGCAATATGATCGTAGATATCGGCGGCGGCACGTCGGACATCGCGGTCATTTCCCTGGGCGGTACGGTCGTCAGCACCTCCGTCAAGGTGGCCGGAGATAATTTTGATGAGGCCATCGTGAAATACATGAGGAAGAAACACAATCTTCTGATCGGTGAGAGAACCGCGGAGGAGATCAAGATCAGCATCGGCAGCGCCTATCCCCGTCCGGAGATGATGACAATGGATGTGCGGGGCCGCAACCTGGTGACGGGTCTGCCCAAGACGATGACCGTGACCTCGGATGAGATGATGGACGCGCTGCGGGAGCCGGCCATGCAGATCGTGGAGGCCGTGTTGGGTGTATTGGAGCGCACACCGCCGGAGCTGGCGGCCGACGTGTATGAGAGAGGCATCGTCATGACCGGCGGCGGCAGCCTTCTGGGCGGCCTGGATGAGCTGATCGAGGAGAAGACCGGCATTAACACCACGATTGCTGATGATCCCATGCGGGTGGTAGCGATCGGTACGGGTAAATTTATCGAGTTTGTTCATGAAAACAAGACCGGTCCCGAGGATTAGAGCGCGCAATGGCAACTGTAAAGGGATATGTGGAGCATATCGTTTATCGGAATCGGGAGAATGGATATACGGTGATGGAGGTGGTCTCCGGTGCGGAGACCTATACTCTGGTCGGTGTTCTCCCCCATATCAGTGAAGGAGAACCCCTCGAAGCCGAGGGGTCCTTTGTTACTCACCCGGTGTATGGAGAACAGCTCGCGGTGGAGAGCTGTCGGGTGACGACGCCGGAGGACGCGGTTTCCGTGGAGCGCTATCTGGGCTCCGGTGCGATCAAGGGGGTCGGTCCTTCTCTGGCAGCCCGCATTGTGAAGAAATTCAAGGCGGATACTCTGCGGATCATCGATGAGGAACCGGAGCGCCTGGCGGAGGTGAAAGGGATCAGCGAAAATGGGGCGCGGCAGATCGCGGTCCAGGTGGCGGAGAAGCGGGAGCTGCGGCAGGCGATGATTTTCCTGCAGCAGTATGGGATCTCGCTGAATCTGGCGGCGAAGATCTACGATCACTACGGACCGGAGATGTACTCTCTGATCCAGACGAATCCCTATCGGATCGCCGATGATATTCCCGGCGTAGGCTTTCGCGCGGCCGATGAGATCGCCTCCCGGGCCGGGATCCAGGCGGACTCGGATTTTCGCATCCGCAGCGGTCTTTACTATACTCTGATGCGGGGCGTGGCCGCGGGGCATGTCTATCTGCCGCGGAACATTTTACTGCGAAATGCCGCGGAGCTGCTCGGTGTTCCGGAAGAGGAGATGGAGCAGCCCATTCTCGATCTGGTGATGGACAAGCGGGTGGTCGTGCAGACGGCGCCGACAGCCGATCCTTTCGAGGGAGAAACGACGTGGCCGGAGGCCGGGGAGACGATTCCGCCTGAGGAGCTTTCCGGTGAGCGGAAGATGGCACAGCCGGAAGAGGACCGGGTCTACTCGGCTATGTATTACTACATGGAGCTGAATACGGCCCGTATGCTTCTCGATCTGAACGTGGACTATCCGGTGGATGAGGCGCAGACAGAAGCGTGGATCCGGCGCACGGAGCGGCAGGAGAAGCTGGAGCTGGACGTGCTGCAGCGGGAGGCTGTTCTGACCGCTGTCCGCCACGGCGTGACGGTGATCACCGGCGGCCCGGGGACGGGCAAGACGACGACGATCAATATGATCCTGCGTTTCTTTGAGAGTCAGGATTGTGAGATTCTGCTGGCGGCGCCCACCGGGCGGGCGGCCAAGCGGATGACAGAGGCTACCGGCCGCGAGGCGCGGACGATTCACCGGATGCTGGAATTCAGCGGAACGCCGGGGGAGAGAGCCGAGGACGACGTGAAGTTTGAGCGAAATGAGTCCAATCCTCTGGAGGCGGACGTGGTCGTCATCGATGAGATGTCGATGGTGGACGTTCACCTGATGTATGCCCTCCTCAGGGCGCTGGTCGTGGGAACCCGGCTGATCCTGGTCGGGGATGCCAATCAGCTCCCTTCCGTGGGACCGGGTAATGTGCTGCGGGATATTTTGCGCGCGAAGTGTTTTCCGGTGGTGAAGCTGACCCGCATCTTCCGGCAGTCGGAAGCCTCGGATATCGTGGTCAATGCGCACCGGATCCACGATGGTCTGCCGATCGATCCGGCGAAACGCAGCCGGGATTTTCTTTTCGTCAAGCGTTACGATGCCGAGCATATCCTTGGAGCCGTGATGACGCTGGTGCGGGACAAGCTCCCGGCCTATGTGGTGGCGGATGTGTCAGATATTCAGGTGCT